>CALBYK010000385.1 GCA_937889855.1 uncultured Prevotella sp. | reverse complement strand
GGCAATGGTTCTGCCATGAGAGTGAGTGCCGTGGGTTGGGCTTTTGACAATATCGAAAGCGTGCTTGCCAATGCAGAATTGTCAGCAGCATGCACACACAATCATCCTGAAGGCATAAAAGGAGCGCAAACCGTTGCCTTGGCTATACATCTGGCATTGAGAATGCGAAAGGAATGCCCGGGGGAAATCAACAATAGAGCTATTAGAGAAATGATTATAGACCCATGCGTCTCGTTTTCCGGATACGACCTAAACATTAGGCAAGAGGATGTTATCAACAAGTTCGACGAGACCTGTCAAGGCACTGTGCCCGTGGCTTTGAAAATCATCAGCCATAGCAGCAGTTTTGAGGATGCCATCCGCAGAGCCGTCAGCCTTGGGGCCGACGCCGACACTCTTGGAGCTATTGTAGGAAGTATAGCCGAAGTGATTTGGCCGATACCTGACGAAATGCGAAAGAAAGCCATAAGCTACCTGCCAGAGGAAATGCGCAAGATTGTCGATGATATGTCATATTAGGACATTTATGAGATGCTTGCTTACCTGTTTCACATAAATGTCATAAAGACTGCTCTCCACGGGCGGTACGCATGGCATCACCACTTCGTCTGCAATCTCGCATACTGTCTCATTCCTTTTAAAAGCAGCCTGTCTACTCTGTCTCGCCTGCCTGCTCGTGGATATTATCAGGAGGCGATTTGCGGCTAATGGCTTTTGCCATACTTCGGGCAGCACTTTGTAATGTTGGCGACCAAGCAGAAGGATAATGCCACACTTGCCACGGAGCAACACATGAAGCACCTCTTCCTCCATACGAGAAGAGAAACCGCTCACTATAGCCACATCTTCCCTGCGCGCCATCTGTGCCGCCCATTCGAGAGTGGGCAACACAGATATGGCTTGAGGCGAGAAACGCCACTTTGCGCTTTCCGAGCAACGTGACGTTGCCTATATGTGGATAGGATAAAGTTTGCATTAACCGACGACTTCTATTTTCATTTTCACCCCCAACCGTTTGGATATTTCTTCCAGTTGGTCGGCTTTTTGCCTGGTACTACGGTTGGTGAAGATGTAGAATCCGCCGACTTTTCTTTGTTGTCTGTTCTCGTCCTTGCTTGTAGAAACAAGATTTATGCCGCTTGGCATTATTTCCAACTGGCGGACACGCATAAGCCCAACCGCTTGCAACACATCACAGAAGGTGTCGGTGGCATCTTTCTCGTTGCAATACACCTTGCCGTCTGCCATCGTTACACGCAGATAAGTGTTTGGTTTACGTTTCCCTATGCGTGTTTGTGCCGCACGCCTCTTGATTTCCGGCACGGGATCGGGGGTAAGAATGGTAGCCTCACTCAGATCACTCAGGTTGCGTTTGCGTGATATGCGCACCGAAATTGGTTCTTCTGGATGATATTCCACCACAAGAATAAGCTCACGCTTTATCTGCCGTAGCACCGGGTCGATGTTGTCGCGCAACACGGGCAGCACATCTTCACGGATAAGCTTCTCCTCCATCTCTGATGTCTGCTGCAAAATGTTCTCTGGCAACTCAATGCCCAACTTCTTGGATGACTCAATAAACTGGTATAGTGTTTCAAGATTTGATTCTGCCATAACTTTCTTCTTTTTTAATCGTTTGCATTCAGTTCGTCTCCCATACGGTACTTGATGTCGTAGTTGATAATGAAGTCCAACTCTTCGTCTGTAAAGCCATAATGCTTTGCAAGCACCTTGTCTATCTCGTCGATGATGGGCTTGGAGAGTTTCATGTAAAACTCGTCGTATTCGACACGGCCAGTTGTCTTATATACATAGACCCTTCTTCTCGACTTCTGCAATAAATCCTTTTCCAACTCTCTGTTCAAAGAACATAATCGTTTACTCACATCTTTATCCGCTTTTAATCTAAAGCTAAAAATTTCAGAAGAATTCAGGTTGTAGCAAGAAGAGTGATTTAACCACCACTGAAAATATAAAGAACTATTTATAATTGCACAACCAATTTCAGCTTCTTCTTTTGTTGAAAAATACAACTTCTTTAAATGTCTTGATACAATTAATCCATCGCGTTCACTAACAAAATAAGGGGTGAATGTATGTGCACGCATCCAATTAATGGGTGCGTCATTATACAAACAAAAAGAATTGCCCTGGTTATAAAATAATACAGGTTCTTTTCTTATCTTTTCCGCAATACTTAAAAACAACAATGATGGAATCTTTGCTATTACATTTCCGTACGAATAGCCATCATCTTCCACATAATTGATTTTCTTGAATAGGAACTCTCTTTCCTCTGCATACCACCTTGTATATTTCGTAGAGAAATGTCCATTGTGGGCATTTGACACAAAGAATATGCACAGACGGAACTTCACACCCTCAAAAAGTTTTTGAGGGTGTGCGTCTGCACTTAAATTTAAGTGCAGACGCAAACCGTATGTCTTATAGAAATTGTTTACCAATGGAGCCATACGTTCTGTACTATGCCCACTCAACGGCACAATCATTCCTATATATGATTCATTTTTGGTTATAGTCTTGCAACGTTCCAACACAAAAGCATACAGATTGCCGCAGCTCTCGGTCTTATAGCCGCTTATCCTATAACAGTCGCTTATTGCCTTCTTTGTTTGTGGGTCTTTCTTGTTATACTCTACATACGGTGGATTTCCTATTACCACATCAAATCCACCATTGCCATGAATGATGTTATAGTATTCGGCAAGCCAATGAAACGGCTGATGGGATGACAAGAACTCGGCATAATCTTCTTCATTGCCAGAACCAATGGCAGCAGTAAACATGTGACGGTTGAGCAGTTCGTTGAGGTCGGCAAGATGTTGGCGCAGGTCTTTCTTTGCCTTGGCATACTCCACACGGTCGTCAGCCCCCGTGAGTTGTACCTGGCGGAACAGCTCATAGGCAGCCGACACAACAACGAGCCGATCCTGTATTTTCTGCTCAAACTCCTGTCGGGCAAACATATCGCCTTGCATCAAATCATCATACAACTGCTTTTCCGTAGCATATCCCACCAGTGTATTGCCACAACGAATATTGAAGTCGATATCCGGCAACGGGTCAAGCCCCATATTGTCGGCACGTTTGTCCACTTCCACCACAGCCACCATCTTCAGGAACAGGCGCAGTTTGGCTATCTCCGTGGCCTCGACCATAATGTCTACACCATAGAGATTACGCAGGATGATGCTCTTGTAAATGAAATACTGGATATTGCTGCGATACTTGCTGGCTATCTCTCCCAGTTCCAGTTGGAACAATTTCGGGTTTGCTGCATTCCACTCCTGCATCCGCACGATGCACACCTCATAGAGAGGTTCGAGGATGCTCATTGCCGCAAACAGGAA
>CALBYK010000384.1 GCA_937889855.1 uncultured Prevotella sp. | reverse complement strand
TGAGGCCGAAACGGCGCAGCATCACCATTGTCAAGACGAGAACAGACAACAACATCCCGTCACCGAAAAACAGTGACGGAAACCATGACCAGCGTAGTCGTGACACGCGTTTCCTGGTAGGCTTTGTCATATTGTTGTCTGTCATATGTTCGTTTTTATTGGGTGATGATGATACTCTATGAACGTGATTATGCGTATAGGTTGTTAATTCTTCTTCCCGAATTCAGGATCAATCTTAAGGAAAGCCGTCACAAGGAACGTCACAATGCAACATGCCATGACAATGATAAAGAACATGCGGTACCCGACAATATCCTTTAGATATCCTGACACCATGCCCGGAAGCATCAGTCCAAGATATGATATGCCGGTGCAGATGGAATAGTGGGATGTGCGGAATTTGCCCTGGCTGTAGAACAGCATATATAGCGTCAGCACGGTGAATCCCAGTCCGTAGCCGAACTGCTCGACAAATAGGCACCCCGACACAATCCACAGATTAGCGTTGAGTGTATAGCTAAGGTATATGTACACTGCGTCGGGCAGCGTTATGGCGCATACCATTGGCCAAAGCCAGCGCTTCATGCCGTCGCGGCTTACGAGCACGCCACCGATGATGCCGCCGAGCAGCAGCCCAATGAGTCCAACAGTGCCTTGTGCCAATCCGTATTCCTCCGGCGACAGTCCCAGTCCTCCTTCCGCAGCCGACCGCATCAGGAATGTTTTTGTCATAGTGTTGAGCAGTGCCTCCGGAAATCTGTAAAACAGCAGGAACAGCATGACAACAAACGTTTCCTTGGCTCCGAACTTACAGAAAAATGTTCGTATCATCTTCTTCAGCTCCTGCGCCACATCTCCTATGTTCTTGTTGGTCGCGTAATCTTCCTTAGGCCGTGGCATCATCCGGCAATGGTATAGCCATATGCCTATGAACAATGCGGCGAGACCGTAGAATATAAGAGTCCATGTGTATACCACCGGCATGTTAAACTTATGCTCAAGCCATCCCGCAAGCGAGACGAGCACGCCGTTGACGAATATCACAGCGAGCCGGTAGAACGTGTTGCGCAATCCTACATATTTTGCCTGGCTGTGTCCGTCAAGCTCTATCATGTAGAAACCGTCGGCAGATATGTCGTGTGTGGCACTGGCAAACGCCAAGGTAAACAGGAAGAACATCGTCCCTTGAAACCATAGCTGTGTCGGCAGAGTGAAGGCTATTCCTGCCAGCGCGCTGCCCATGAGCAACTGCATGGCAAGCACCCACCAGCGCTTTGTCTTCAGCAGGTCGATGAACGGGCTCCAAAGTGGTTTCACTACCCACGGCAGGGCAAGCCATCCGGTATACAGTCCCACCTCGGCATCGCTCAATCCCATCTGCATGTACATGACAATTGACAGGGCCGTTACCACCACATTGGGTAAGCCCTCGGCAAAATATAGTGTGGGTATCCATGCCCACGGACTCCTTCTTGTCATTTCTGTAGAAACTCTTATTTATATATTTTCTTAATCTCTGCCCCACGGTAATAGTGCAGCAGTATGCTGTCATAG
>CALBYK010000383.1 GCA_937889855.1 uncultured Prevotella sp. | reverse complement strand
GTGTTGCCGTTGAAGGTGGCGTCGGTGCTCATCACGTCGGGCGCGTTGACCTTGTTGTCGAGCGTGAGCTTCTTTGTGATCCACACTTTCACGTTCCCGATGTTGTCGCTGCTGTAGAATGGTGCCCGGATGGCCTCAATCCGCTTGCCTTTCAGGTTCTTGCCGGCAAGCATGACAGCCACGTCGTAGTTCTCCTTTTTCTGTGTGCCGAAGTACTTCACGGTTCCTGCGCCCGTGTTGCCGCTGAACACAATCTTGCCGTTGTCGGCTGATGCCACAACTGTATATCCTGTAAATGTTGCCGCGAGCAGCATCATTCTGAGTAATTGTATATTGTTTTTCATACTTATCATATTTTCTTTATGTTCTGTTGAGGGACTTTGCTTTTTTATTGTGAGATTTATAAAAATGGCATCCGCCTTTTCCCTTTTTGTGTGGGATAAGAATGGATACCATTTCTTTGCTTTCAATTTCTATTTTCTTAAGATATTGTTTTTACTTCTTCACAACCTTTACAGTCTTGCGTGTGCCGTCATCCATTGTCATGGTCTTGAGATATACGCCGTTTGCAAGCTTGTTCACGCTGCGTCCGCTCAGGTCGGTGAAGCTTACGCTCTTCACATTCTTGCCGCCTGCCGACAGTTCATTCTTGCTGATGCCGGTCTCGACAGGAGTGAAGTTGTCGTTGTCATCCACCTCATACTCCACTATGTTCGACTTATACACCTTGTCTCCGTCCTTGTAGATGGCCTGCAAGCCGAGTTTTGTGAAGCCAGTGGTGTAGTAGTAGAATGTGTGTGTGCAGCCAGATACTGAGATATCGTAGTTGTCGGTGAAATTGTATGGGATGTCGGTAATCTCTTCCTTAACGTAAGGATACTCATCCGGATACACTGTGAGCCGCTCGCCGTCAATATAAACATTGTAGTAGAGCTTGTCTACACTGAGCAAGTTGCCGTCGGTGGATGTCTTGTCAAGCCAGAACTGGAATCCACCATATCCATATTCGTCGTCGTACGACATAAACTGCAGCAGTTCAGGGTCGCTTGGAGTGCCCGGAATTTCCTTCCACGGCTTTAGCTGCGGGCTGTAGTATATGGCAAGCGAATAAACATCGTTTCTGCCAGAGTTGACGTCGAAGATGCCGTCCGACTTAAGAGTCTTGGCAGTCGCGTCGTAGTCGAAGCTGATCGACTCGTTGAAATAGAGACTGTCTACATAGTCGCTATAGTAGTCGTCCCAGACTTGCTTGCTGCCCAATGCAGAGAAGAAGGTGTGTGCGTTGTTCTCTTTGTCGACGCCCATATATGTCTTGCTGTTGAACACCGCCTTGTCGCCGTCGATCTTGCCCTTTGCCCAAGTGTCGGGAGCCGTCTCGTTGAGTGCGCCAAGATAAATGTCGTTGCCGTCGATGGCAACCTTGACGATACTTGCGTCGTCCTGACCGTCAGCGTTGACAAAGTTAATCTGGTAGTCGCTGGCTGTGGCTGATGCCGGTGGAACGGGAGCCGCTTCATTCAGCTTGCTCCATGTCTGGTAGTAGTCGGCATATCCGGTCCATTCACCGTCTTTGGTGCAAAGCGAGAGATATACATCCTTGTCGTAGTTGTCGACACGTATGAGCGAGTCGTTGCGCAGCACATACTTGATTGTCTGCGATGTCTCGTCGGGCGCAAGTGTCTGGCCGTCGTCTGTGGGCTTGAGCACTGAGCGGTAGAGATAATAGTACTCCGTCTCGCCTGTAGGGTTGCCGTCGTCGTCGGTGGCTTCCTGTGAATAGTATGCCTGAGGAAATTTGAACTGAATTGTGTCGCCTTCGGTTTTCTCGCCCTTTATCCAGTTGCCTGATGCCAGCGTGCCGAGAGCGTTCTGCAGGTAAACCTCTCCGTTGTTGCCTTCAACATACCGCTCGACAGTGCCGTCGATGGTGCTTGAGAGTATATATCCCCAAAACACGAGGTAACCCTCGCCGCTGCCATAGAGATTGTCGTGCAGTGTGCCGGCAGGTTGTTCGGTAACAAGGGTGGATTCGCTTGCTGCTTCCTTGGCGCGTGCCTTGAATGTGGCACTTGTCGTGTTGCTTTTAGAATTCGGCTTCATGAAGTCCAGAATCTTCCCCGTGTTGTGCATGATGCTCGACTGGTACTTGAGTGGACTGTTTGCAAACGGTCCCTGTGTCTTGGGGTGTGCGATTGGCTGTGCAAATGATGCGGTGGCAACCATGGCAGCCGCAAATGCTGTGTAGATTTTTTTCATAAGCAACATCATAATATTAGTTAATAAATGTGCAATACCTACAACTTGTATAGTATGCCTTTTGTTGTTATCTTGTGATGCAAAAGTATGAAATATCTTTTAAACTGTAAAATAATAATCGATAAAAATAACATTTTTCTTTGAAAATACTCCAAATAGTATGAAATATATACCATGAATGTGGTATGTGTATAGAAGTATACATATTATAATATAGGTTAAAGGTTTGCCAGATTAAATGAAATTTGTTAACTTTGCAACTATAAGTCAGTTTCACTCTTTATAAGTAAGTATTGATGGCTTTATAGCGATATGCGCTTGTGGCGGAATTGGTAGACGCGCCAGACTTAGGATCTGGTGTTTTAGGACGTGTAGGTTCGAGTCCTATCAGGCGCACATAATAAAATGCTAAGTAGTTTATTATCAACTATTTAGCATTTTTTATTTATATAAATTGCTACTGTTTTTGCTACTGTTTACCTAAATAACTCCCATTTCAGCCTCAACAAAGAAACAAGAAAAGCGACCATCCATCACGGACAATCGCTTTAAATGTTCAATTAAAATTAGCCATTATAGCTAAATTCAGGCGCAAAGATACGAATTTTTCCCCACATTCCTACACATCATTAACATCATTAACTTCTTTCATAAACTTTTTGAAAGTGTCCTCATCCTCATCAATCGCTCTTGAAAGTTCCTCGTAATTAAGTCCCAACTCCTTGCAGTTCTTCAAAAGCACCGTTTGCGCATCCCTGAGAGTTCTAAACACTGGGTGAGGTTCTAACTTCTCGCCATAACGTGTTTGTACTTTAACGGTGGTACTCTCCAACGTTCCTAACTCCTTGCGGCAAAGTTCCATTGTGTTGAGGCTTACCGCAGTTGAATCTATTAGCAAAGTCATTCCATCATTATACTTGCCATTCTTCTTTAGTACCGCTTTAATACGGCTTGCGTAATTCTTCATATCTCAATCATTTTTACAAAAGTACACGATTTTATTTTTTACCCCTTGCGTGGAAAAGGGAGTGGGTGAGGTTTAGGCGACCCCACCACCCCAATAAAAAAAGTACCCCCCACCTTACGGCTTGCAAACATTCTTGCACATCTGGGAGAAAACTTTGCTCCACTCTTCCAACTTCTGCAAATGTCCTTGCAGTTCCAACTCTTCCCCAAAAGTTCTAACTCTGTTTGGTCTTAAAGCTGGGTTACAATTAGGCGCAAAGGCTTCCAATCGCACCGCCTGACACGCTCGCACAAACGGTTCTTTTCTTGGGTTTCTGACAAAAAACAAAGCCATCAGGGTAACGGCAAACGACACATCAGGGGTTTCTCCACCTTGCGCCACTTTTGGCTCTATAACGCAACGGTACAACTCAGCTATTACAGAAGCCGCAAAATTAGCCTTATCCTTTGGCTTCATCTTCTTCACCTCGTCCTCCACTTCTGTGCAATAGAACAAAGGGGCTATTTGTTTTTTAAAGAACGTCTTTAGCAATCGCTCCTTTTGCTCCTTGCCGCTCTCTGCCTGAAAGCTAACAAATGGCTCTTTACCTGAGGTAGCCACAAACTCACCTAACACTACATTCTCAAAAATCTTCTTCATTGTCATCTTCTCCATATTTTAAAATTAAAAATTAAAATCTTCTTCAATACTCTTCGCTCTTCTGGCTTCCGCCAACTGCCAATAAACAGAGGCAACGGTGGCACTTGGCAACGTTGAGGCTGAGGCTATCAAATTGTTATACTTGGAATCGGCTTGCGCTTCATCGTATTTATCAGGACAAAGTGCCGAAAGCCTATGAAACATAACTCTTCCATCTTCGCCAAACGTTGAGGCTATGGCAAGCCCCATTTTCACCCATTCCTCATAATTGGAAAATGCCATCAGGTTCTCAGCCTCAGCCTTTTCAATGGCGAGTAACATCTTTACCGCTTCTGTGGTATTGTCTGCCCTCTCACTATCAGGTGGCAACCTTGCAGCTTGGAGCACATAAGGGAACGGCTTCACGTTCTCGTTAATGTACGGCTTGCCATCGTAGGACACAAAGAAAGCGTGAGCCACATCTTTGCAAGCCTCATCGGCAACCATCCCATAACGCTTGCGGAAATATCTTACTGCCGCCATATAATGCTCCTTGCGCTTCTCTATGGAGTGAATCGGTAATATTACCCTCCATCCCTTGCCACTACACGAAAGCCCACAATATAAAATATAAGGGTCGCCCTCCACCACTTGTTTGAAAGCCCTGAAAGCCAAATTAGGCTTTTCCGTGTCTGGCTCATTATCCTTGCCATCGAAATCTAAGGCAATCAGGGGAACGGCTTCACGTATTTTCTTGGCTTGCCGCTCCTTGGAAAAAACTCCCATTGCAAACAAAGGTAACTTCTTTTTGAGTTCCTTTTGTTCCGTACTGTGGTACTCAACGGCTCGCACCGCCTCCACTCGCTTCTTATACTCACCACTTGTTAAAATGGTTCTCAGGGGTTGAGGCTCTTTGTCCGCCATTGCTCGCACATCTTTAAACGTACTTACTTTGATGTCTAAATATTGCTTCATATTACTTCTTTTTATTGTTTAGTGCAACGGTGCAAAATGGTGCAAATCGGGTGTCTTGCACTAAATCCGCAATAGTGTTTTTGTGTTAGTGCAACCACACCCCTATAAGGGGTGGTTGTACTTGCACTAAATATTGCACCACTTTTTGCCCTTGCTTTCCTGAAATGGTGCAAAAGCAATATTTGCACTAAATCGGGTCATTATCCACTAACACGTATTTCTTGCCATCAACCTTTATAATGTTGGCTTCCTTGGCAAACTTTATTTTGTTCTTTGCCGTCCGTTCCGCCACTGCCGCCTCCATCATATACTTTTCGGTGAGTTCCTTATAAGTGAATCCATCAGGCACTCCCTCAAATATTGTGTTCATCTTTGCCAGCACTTCCATAAAATCCTCTTCTTCCTTGGTGGTCTTTACATCAGGCGACCAATTAGGCACACCGTCCGCACCTATGGAAAACGAGAAATCAGGAATGGCAATATTTCGACAATCGCTTTCGGTAACGTTGAAAGTGCCATCGTTCTTTTTCACCTCGAAAACATCAGAGGCTTTTTGTAGTAGCAACGTGCCCAAATGTCCTTTCATGTCAGAATCATCCTTGCGCTTGTTGGTATGCAATACGTTTATTATCGCCACATCATTCTCAGCCGAAAGCCTCATCAGGGAGTTAATAATTTCGCTTGACTGCCCCACATCGTTGAAATCCTCCAACAAATCGGCTACTCCATCTATTACCGCCACTGTGGGAGCGTTTTCCCTGACTACCCTTTCAATGATAGGCAACCGCTCGGCAATCGCAGCAGAACGCAAAGAATAAGCCTTAAAGCGTTCATTATTCCGCTCCGTGCTCCACTTCATCAGGGAGTAAACACGTTTTGCAAGCGCAGCCGTGTTCCTCTCGTTTTGCTCCGTATCAAAATAGAGCACCTTTGCCCCATCCTCAACGGCTTCAAATTGGAAATCCTTGCATCCCATAACGCTTGCGACAAAAACAGTACAAAGAAAACTCTTTCCGTTCTTGCTCTTCGCCTTTACCGCCTGAATGTCGCCCCTTGGTAACGTCCCCACACCATTCAGGCGCACCGTAAAACGTGGCTCTGGGTAAACCTGAGTAATGTCTATTTCGTAAGCCTCAGAGGTTTCACATAAGCCCCAACGTTTTGCAGCCTCAGCACCAAACGGCTTTTTTGCTTCCCTGACTGCCATTTGCACCTCATTAGGCAAATCGTCCATCAGGTCGTAAAACTTGTATTGCTTCATCCTCTGCCCTCCAATAGCCTTTCAATGTCCGACAACTTGTAATAAACCGCATTGCCCACCTTTGATGGTACAAGATACTTGGTTCTCTTCCATCGCCACAAAGTGTTTTCAGACACATTCAGTTTTTCCGCTGCCTCCTTTTTAGTGAGGTAACTTTCAGGTGTCTTTTGCTCGCTTCCCATCTTTGCCGCTTCCTGAATCAGGCTCAGAGCAAACTCTTTCAAGTCTGTGGGTGTAACCATTATTGAAACGTTAGCACCGCTTTCTAACAAAGTTTCTATTCTCATATATACACGTTTTATTTCTTGCTTGCGGCTCTCGGTGTCTGTTTGGGCTTCTGCCCCACCTATTCCGTT
This sequence comes from uncultured Prevotella sp., assembly GCA_937889855.1. GTDB lineage: Bacteria > Bacteroidota > Bacteroidia > Bacteroidales > Bacteroidaceae > Prevotella. The sequence goes on along the minus strand of CALBYK010000383.1, from coordinate 8,703 downwards.
TCAAGTGTTAGCGTGGAGCAAACAGAAGCCGACCCACTGCCAAAACTTGACGGTGCAAAATTAAGCCGAATCTCAGGAAATAAAACGCTCAGGGGAATCAGGGGAATTTTAGGGGAATAATTAGTGAAAAGATAAACGGAAAACAAAAAAAAAGAGAGGCTTTCGCCTCTCTCCTAATATTTCTTTATAGCTTCATAATTCCAACCTCTTTCACCTTTTCGCTCTGGTACTATCGTTTCACAGTCTGCAAAGAAATCTTTTAAAGTAACATCAGACTTTGCAAAGAATTTATTAAACATTCCCTTTAACTCTCTACCTTTTATGGTCTTTAGCGAAACAAAGAATGTTTCTATATCTTTAATATAACTATCATATTTCAGGCAAAAAGCCGTTTTTGCTTGGTTTTCCTGAGGTTTCTCCGTATCGGTGTCCTCAGCCTCAACAAGCCCTATTTCTTGGCAATACTCCTTAACTTTACCGCTGAGGCTAAAAACCAAATTCGGGAAACCACCACAAACAAAGGAGCGCAATTTCTGCCACTTATCAAACATCAGGTGGCTTTCTTCTTCACTGTACCCATTGCGCCAACGATAATAAAAGTTTCTTTCTTGCGTGAAAATATCTTCCACCAAATCGCTTGCAGTATCTTCTAAATCTATGTTATCATCGTACACAACAGAAGAATTTAGGCTTTTCGCCCATTCCTCTAATACGTGGTCGTTCACTTGTGGAAATCTCATTTTGTCCTTTACGACTTCAAATTTATTGTAAATGTCGCTTTCTTCATCCACCCAATTAATTAGCTTATCTTCAAATGTTAGCCAAACTTTTTCCATATCTCAGCCCTTTATTAGTTCTTGGTACTTGTTACTATTCCTTGGCTCAGGAGTTCCGTTAATTGTGCCGTTAGCCGTGTTATCTGCTGACTTTGCGCCTCTATGATAGAAAGCAAACGGTTAATGGTGTCGCCACTGTTTACACCTGAGTTTATAATGTTAGACCCATTATTATTACCTATCACACTATTATTGAGGCTTATTGTGATATTAGCCCCATTGCCCACCACAACAAGCCCACCGTTTGCAGTCTTATCAGGAGCACCCTTAAAGCCATTTTCTTTCAGGAGTTGGAAAGCTGCCTCTCCATCCACCTTTATAATATCCAACATAAAGCCCTCCTTTATCCTAATTGGTTAATAACATCTTGCAAAGTGGAATCCTCGATTTTACGGTAACGTGAAAAGGCTTTCGACCCCTCAACGTGTCCGCTCATCTTGCCAATTATATTTGGGTCGCTCACCTTAAAGTAAGCATTGCCCACAAAGGTACGTCTTGCCAAATGGCTACTTGCTATTTCATTAATCGGCTTTATCTCGTTCTCCCCTGACTTTGGGTTTCTTACTACCACATTGCGAGTTATCCCCACCTTTGTAAATATTGTCTTTATGGCTTCATTGTACTTCTGTGGGGTAATGAATGGAAACAAACGACCATCTGGAACAAGCCCTTTATATTTCTCTATCAGTTCCACCGCTTTAGGGTGTAATGGCACACGTGCTTGCAAAGTTTGGTCGCCCTCATCTTTTGTTTTGTGTGGAGCGTAAACTAACACACCGTTAATTATATTGTCCTCTGTTAGCTTTATCAGGTCGCCCACACGACAACCTACAAAGCATTGGAATAAAATATATCTCTTTGCACCTCCAAACTTTTAGAGCCTGAGAAATCGAAATCAGCAATAGCGTTTCTTTCCTCTATGGTGATATAATAGGGAGTGCCAAACTTTTCACTTCCTATCTTTATTCCGTCAAATGGTCTATTCTTTGTTTTGTCGGTTTCATAAAGCCACACAAAGAAAGCCTTTAGTTTCTTGGTGAGTTTAACAAGCGTATTATCGCCCCTAACCACTAACTTACATTGCCCTCTCTTTACTCCAATTGGGTAACTTTTAAGTAGCTTCTGAAAGATTTTAGGGTATTCCTCGGACAAACTTTTCTCATTTCTCAGGTAGTCCAAAAAATCCTCTATGTCGGCACGTGTTACTTTATCCACATCGAAAACAAAGGTTTTATCTTCTGTGGCTCTTCTGAATCCCTCATAACGTGCCACATCACGAACAAGAACACGAATGGCTTTTGTGTGGTCGTAGGAAAATTCTTTCTTTGCCAAATATTCCTCAGCCAAATCGTAGAAAGTTTTTTTAGCCTCAACCTTTGGAGCGTATTTTTCGGGGTGGTTGAATCTATCCACCACCTCCTTAAACCAAACAGAGTTTATTTGCTCCTTGGGAGTGTCTGACACTTTGCCCATAATGTAGGCGCAAAGTTCATTCATCTTCTTTAATTGCTCTTCGTGGTACTGCACATCGTTTCCCACTTTGCGCCTATTCACTACTATCTCCCCATTACGGAAATTATCAGGTGTAACAAAGATACCTGACTTTGAACGCACAAAATAATCATTGCCATTTTTCAGGCTAATCAGTACTTCCGACAAATTAGTATCGGCTTGCACCTTTGCAGATAAACGTTTGTAAATTGTTGCCATAACTTATATAATTTTAATTGAACGCTGCAAAGATAAGACTTTTATTTCAGACTGCCAAATATTGCAGTAGCAATTTTTACTTTTGCTACTGTTTTTGCTACTGTTTAACCTAATAAGATAAAATTCGATATAATGAAATGTTATGTATAAGTAACTAACAAATATTGATTTTCAGGTAGTTATATTTAATTTCGATTTTAGGCTTTTTCATTTAATTTTGCATATTGTGTTCCTATCAGGCGCACCTAAGGAAATCCTAACTGCTTGATAATAAGCGGTTAGGATTTTTACTTTTATAAAATTGCCAACATTTTGCCAACATAATTTGCTGCTAATTTGTTTTGGTTGGCAAAGTCCGCCTTGTTCTTATTCGTATTTCTTATGATTTCATTGTGTTCCACATGGTAAAGCTCATATTTACGAGCATAACATGCTATAGTCAGACAGATTGGTTTATGCTCTCTATAAATTGATGTATATACCATCTATAGAATATAAAAATAACTGTCTGACATAATATTTCAATGCTTTTATTCGTTATTCTAATAGGAATTTGGAGCGATAACTTTACGAATCAATTCCTGAATTATGTTATGTCATATCCCCCGAGGCGTCACTTTCCGTCAAAAAAAGTGGAGTGCTACAGAATCTGTAGCACTTCCTTGATGTCTTCCACTTTCTTTAGTTCGTCCATGATGACCTTCACCTCGCTTCGGTCGTGCACGCGTATCTCGATTTGTCCGTCGAAGATGCCCTCGTTGCTTTCGATGGTCATCTTGTGTATGTTGACGTCAAGCTTGTCGGATATCACCTCCGACACATCGTGCAACATCCGTTTGCGGTCGATGCCTCTGATTTCTATGGTGGCGTCAAAGAACATCACCTTGTGCATGTCCCATTTTGCGTCGAGTATGCGTTTGCCGAAGGTGGCTTTCAGCTTGGACGCCACGTCACAGTCGCGGCGGTGTATCTCGACGCGTTTTTTGTTGTCTATGTATCCGAGTATGTCGTCGCCCGGTATGGCGTGGCAGCATGTAGGGAATATGAACTTGGATATGTTCTCCTCGTTGACATATACGGGTTTCTTCTTGTTGAACCCGTCGTCCACGGTGAAGAAGTCGGTCTTCTTGTCGTCCTTCTTGTCGCCCTTTCCGAAGAAGTTGACAAGTTTCTTCCATCCTCCCGGCGAGTCGGTCTTTTTGTCGCGCAGCTCGTCAAGGTCCTTGTCGCCTAGCAGCACGGTTCGCTTGCCGATGGCGAGGAACAGGCTTTCGGGTTTCTGCATCTCATGAAACTCGCACAGCTTGGTAAGGACGGGCGTGGTCATCTCCATATCGTTCTTGCGCAGCCAGTCGTCGAGAATCTGCTCGCCCTTCTTCTGTATCTCGCGGTTCTCGCGTCTGAGGATGGCAAGAATCTTTCCTTTGGCTTTGGCTGTAGACACGAAGTTTATCCATGACTGCTGCACGTGCTGCGACTTCGACGACAGTATCTCAACCTGGTCGCCGCTTTGCAGCTTATGGCTCAGTGGCACCAGCTTGTGGTTGACCTTGGCTCCTATGCAGTGGCTGCCGAGGAACGTGTGTATCTGGAAGGCAAAGTCGAGAGCCGTGCATCCGGCAGGCATTGTCTTTATCTCGCCCTTAGGCGTGAACACGAAGATTTCGCTTGCGAAGAGGTTGAGCTTCACCGTGTCGAGGAAGTCCATTGCGTCAGGCTGCGGGTCGTCAAGAATCTCCTTGATTGTAGACAGCCAGTTGTTGAGCTCGGTGTCGTCGTTTATTTCGGCAGACGCTCCGTCCTTGTATTTCCAGTGGGCGGCGAATCCTTGCTCAGCCACCTCGTCCATGTGGTCGGAGCGTATCTGCACCTCAATCCATTTTCCCTGCTTTGACATCAGCGTCACGTGCAGTGCCTGGTAGCCGTTGGTCTTGGGGTGGTTCACCCAGTCGCGCAGGCGGTCGGGGTGCGACTTGTATATCTGGCTGATTGCCACGTAAATCTTGAAGCACTCGTTAATCTCCTCAGCCCTCACCTTCGGCGTGTAGATGATGCGTACGGCAAGGATGTCGTATATTTCCTCGAACGTGACATGCTTGTTCTGCATCTTGTTCCATATGGAGTAGGGGCTTTTCACGCGGGCCTTGATTTCGTATTGTATGCCCATGCGGTCGAGCGCCTCCTTTATTGGAGCCGTGAAGGAGTTGAATATTGAGTCGCGTTGTGCCTGCGTGTCGGCAAGCTTGTTTTTGATGTAGGCGTATTCTTCCGGGTGCTCGTATCGGAAAGAGAGGTCCTCCAGTTCAGTCTTGATTTTGTTTAGTCCGAGCCGGTTGGCGAGCGGTGCGTAGATGTAGAGTGTCTCGCCGGCTATCTTGTACTGTTTGTTTGCAGGTTGCGACTGTAGCGTGCGCATGTTGTGCAGGCGGTCGCAAATCTTGATGAGGATGACGCGTATGTCGTCGCTCATCATAAGCAGGAGCTTCTTGAAGTTCTCGGCCTGTGCCGAGGCCTGGTCGCCGAAGATGCCGCCCGAAATCTTTGTCAGTCCGTCTACAATCTGGGCTATTTTCGGTCCGAAGATGTTCTCGATGTCCTCCACCGTGTAGTCGGTGTCCTCCACGACGTCGTGCAACAGTGCTGCGCAGATGCTCGTTGAGCCGAGTCCCATCTCCTCCACTGCGATGCGTGCCACTGCGATGGGGTGCATGATGTATGGCTCTCCCGATAGGCGGCGCACTCCTTTGTGGGCCTGTCGGGCGAAGTTGAAGGCTTTGGTTATTATGTCCACCTTCTTGCGGTGTCTTGACGCAAGGTAGATGTCGAGAACTTCCTTGAAGGCGCCCTCTATGAGCTTGTCATCGGCTGCCTCTCTCTGTTGGTCTTTCAGTTTTTGGTCGTCCATGATACAGGTCTCCTATTCGTGAAATGGTTTATGTTTAGGTTGTCATGTAACCAAAAATTATGATTAGTTTTCTCGGACATGCCCTTTTGTGTGGGCAGTCCTTTTGTTGAGAAACTAATCATAATTCCTATATTACAATCTTATGTTATTTGATGCGAATCTTCTTTCCGGCACGTATGCTGCTTCCGCTGATGCCGTTGAGCTTCTTGAGTTTCTTGACGGTGGTGCCGTTCCGCTTTGCTATCTCGGACAGAGTGTCGCCGTTGCGTATTGTCACGTTGCGTCCGCCCTTGCTTCTGCTGCTGGCCCTGTCCTTCTTGCCTTTCTTTCCTTTTCGGCCATTCTTGCTGTTCTTGGCCTTTCCTCCCTTGCTGTTGCCGGATGACGAAACGCTGCTGCGTGATTGGCTGACGCTTCGGCGCGAGTAGGTTGGCATGTCCTCGTTCACCTCCACCTCGGTGCGCTTTGACAGCAGCTCGTCCGGGCGGTAGGCGTATATGGAGTCCTCGTTGTCGATGAATTTTCCGACGAGTGTGGCAGGCAGCCGCAGTGCCATCGGGCGTGTGGAGCCGTTGACTATGTTGCGGCGGTATTGCGGGTTGAGCTGCTTCACCTGGTCGAAGTCCATGCCAAGCACCTTTGCCACCTGCTCGAAATGCACGTCACGGTTTACTACTACTGTGTCGGTCTTTGACGGCAGATCGGCCTGCATAGGGCATATGTTGTGGTCGCAGTAGTAGGTCATTATGTAGTTGGCGGCTATGAAAGCCGGCACGTATCCTCTTGTTTCCTTAGGCAGGTAGGGATAGATTTGCCAGTAGTCGGTAGCCCCGTTGGAGCGGTGTATGGCCTTGTTTATTGTCTCGGGTCCGCAGTTGTAGGCTGCGATGACGAGGTTCCAGTCGCCGAAGATCTTGTAGAGGTCGCGCAGGTAGTGGGCTGCGGCATATGATGCGCGCACGGGGTCGCGCCTCTCGTCGACGAGGGAGTTTACCTCCAGCCCGTAGCGCTTGCCGGTGGTTAGCATGAACTGCCACAGTCCGGTGGCTCCCACCCTTGACACGGCGTTGGGGTTGAGTGCCGACTCAATCACCGGCAGATATTTCAGCTCGAGTGGCAGTCCGTATGCTTCGAGTGCCTCCTCAAACGTTGGCATGTAGAAGTTTTGCGCCCCGAGCATGATGCTCACCGAGCGGCGCAGGTGTCCGCTGTAGCGGTCGATGAATTTCTGCACCACGTCATTGTATGGAAGCTCAATCACCGACGGTATGCGTGCGAGTCTTTCCTTGTATACCTCCTTGTCGTAGACTGGGTTGACGTCGGGCATGTTACATTCGGTGTTGACTTTTAAGTAGGTCTTGCTGTTGTAAACCGAGAGTAGCGAGTCGTAGTCGCTCGTCATGGCTTCGGGCAAGTCAATGATTTCCTTTTTGCCTTGTGCGTCTGTCACAGTGATTTCTGTTTCGTTGTCGTCGCTCTGCGCGAGGACAGGTGTAGTGAATCCAAGAATCGCTGTGGCTATTAGTACTAATGTCTTTTTCATCAATTCTTTGTATTTTTCTCTTTCTTGTTTTCTAATCCGTTCCGTTATCGTGGTGTCAGAAATTCAGGCTGAAGCTCATGCCCAGGCTGTTTGCCTTTATCGGGTTTCGCTCGCGTTCGTTGTTTATAATGGTAGGTTCAACCCTCAGGCTGAGGTCCTTGGATATGTCGAATTCAGACAGCGACGCGTCCACATACGCGTCGATGACGCTGAGTGCGTAAACGCCTACGAGGCAGAAGAAGCTTAGGTCGCGCCATTTGCGGAACTTGTCCTTGCGCTTCTTGAACAGCGTTTGGTAGCGTTGCAGGTTGGAGTCGTCAATCTTGGCTCCGAGGTGCAGAAACTGGTTGTAGCTTTGCGTGTTGGGGTCGTCGTCCATGATGTCCAGGTAGGCCTGTGAATAGTCTCTGTACATCTGGTTGTTCCACCTCATGGCGTAGGCGCATCCCACGAATCCTCCGTAGACGATGGGCAGTTTCCAGTACTTGCGGTTGTATATCTGTCCTGCCCCGGGCAGTACGATGGCGAGCCACATGGCCCGTTTGGGGTTGGGGCGCCATGTGCTCCAGTCGCGTCGCTTGCTTGTCTTCACACTGTCGGTGCGGGCCAGCATCCTGATGGTGTCCTGCTGGTGCAGCAGTGCGTGGGTCGAGTCGGCGGCAAGGATGTCCGTGCCGTTGCCCGTTGCGTGCGTGTGTGCTGTGGCGTTGCCGGCGGCGAGCGTCATGCCCACCGTCACAGCCAGTGTCTGCAAAATATGTGACAGGTTTTTTTTCACCGTTTTTTGTTCCTATTGTTTCAGTTTGTCGAACACGCTCATGATGCGTTCCAGGTCCTCCTCGTTGTCGAAGGGGATGGTTATCTTGCCCTTGCCTTTTGGCGAGCATGTCATCTGCACCTTTGCCTTGAGGAAGTCGGCGAGGCTGTTCTTGAGCACATTAAACTCTTCTGGCAGCTTTGCCTTGGCAATTATTTTCTTCTTGCCGCTCTCCACGTCGTCGCCGTTCTTGAGCATCTGTGCCATTTCCTCCACCTTGCGCACGGAGTAGCCGTGCTTCACTACCTCGTTGAAGAGCTTTATCTGTAGCGCCGGCGAGTCGATGGCGAGCAGTGCGCGTGCGTGCCCCATGTCTATCTGTTTCTTCTGGAGCGCTATCTGTACTTGTGCGGGCAGTCGGAGCAGCCGGAGATAGTTGGTTATTGCCGTGCGGCTCTTGCCTACCCGTTCAGACACTTTCTCCTGGGTCATACCCTCTGCGTCGAGCAGGTGCTCGTAGGCAAGTGCTATCTCTATGGCGTTGAGGTCCTCTCGCTGTATGTTCTCCACGAGCGCCATCTCCATGATGTTCTCGTCGCTGATGGTGCGTATGTAGGCAGGTATGGCGTACAGCCCGGCAATCTGCGAGGCGCGCCAGCGCCGTTCTCCGGCTATAATCTGGTAGTGGTCGTCGCTGGTTTGGCGCAGCGTGATGGGCTGTATGATGCCTATCTGCCTTATGCTTGCGGCAAGTTCCTGCAATGCGTCCTGGTCGAATTCGCGTCGCGGCTGGTTGGGGTTTGGCTCTATCTGTGAGAGGGGAATCTCGTTGATTGTCGATGAGCCTTGTGTCCTGATGGCTCCTGTGTCGATGAGGGCGTCCAGGCCCTTTCCTCCCTCGATGTCGTCGAGTCCGCGTCCGAGCACGCTTCTGTTGCATTTCTTGTGTACT
>CALBYK010000382.1 GCA_937889855.1 uncultured Prevotella sp. | reverse complement strand
AAGATTTTGTATTCCATATTGGTGATGTTGGCAGTTATGTCGTGTGGCAAGTCGTACGATGAGCAAAAACGACTGTCGCGTGCCGAGCGCGCCCGCTTGCTCAAAGAAGATTCGCTAGCCCTGAAAATAGCGGTGCTGCCCACTATAGACTGTTTGCCTTTGTATGTAGCAAAGGAGCATTTGATGTATGACACGGCACAGGTGGATTTGCGGTTGAGGTGTTTTACAGCCCAAATGGACCAGGATACAGCTTTGGCGGGTAGAAGCGTGGAAGGTGTCGTAAGCGACATCGTGCGTATGGAGCATATGAGGCGTGAGGGCACTTGCGTGGAGTATCTCACAAGAACCAATGCCTATTGGCAACTGATAACTAACTACAAGGCACGTGTGAAGAATCCGGGACAACTTGGGGACAAGATGGTTGCAATGACCAGAAATTCGGCAACCGACTATCTCACGGACCGTGTGCTCGATGGCGTAAAGACATCATCCATTGTGTTCCGCATACAGGTAAACGACGTAAACGTGCGCCTGGCCATGCTGCTGAATAACGAGATGGACGCCATGTGGCTTACTGAGCCACAGGCAACGACAGCACGCATATATGGCAATAAGGTAATAGCAGACAGTCGTGACTTGAATGCGCGTCTTGGGGTGATAGCGTTCAGGGCAGAAGTTATGAGGAACGAAAGACGCAAAAAACAGGTGGAAGCATTTGTGAAGGCATACAACATGGCGTGCGACTCTCTCAACGAACGTGGAATAAAGGCGTATGCTGAAGTAGCTAGAAAGTATTACAAGATGGACCCAAAGACTTTGGGGTCGCTTCCCAAGCTGAAATTCTACCATGTCGAGAAGCCAAGCCAAAAGGAAATTGACATAATTAACAAAAAATAGCCGACCATGGGACAAACGATAAAAGACTGTATACTTGTGGAACGTAATGTGAGCAAGGCGATACAGATGCTTGAGAGGCGGATGACTGAACTTTCGATTGCGGAGGGGCTAGACATCGTTGCATCGATAAAGGACGACTATAATCTGATGCTCAACTGCTTCGTGCACGGTATGACCGACCCGAAGGGCGAGGAAGTGTACAAGTCGCTTTTGAAGCGTGTATATAGGGAATATTGTGACGTGCGGCTGGAGTCGATAGCCAAAAGACGCAAGGCCTACATTAAATGCAAGCAAACGGCTGAATGGTTCGAGCGGTATGCCGGTTCAATACGTGCCTCGTTGGAAAAATATGTGCAGGATGCAGCCATGACTTCACTCTTGCCTGAAGCTGAGCGTAGGAAGTCGGCAAAGAAGATAAACTTAGAGCACCAGCACTACATGGCCGGTCTGTTCAGCTATATAGTGATGTCAAGACAATGGGGAGAGGACAAGGTAAAGGCTTTTAAGGACATGCTTCTTACTCCGGTGGTTGACCAGAATGATGTGCTCCTGATGGTAAGTGCTTTGACAATGGCGTTGCTTACGGTTTTTGACGTGAACAAATGGATTGTGCTTGTGGCCGTGTATGAGAAATCAAGTGCCGATGCGATACGACAACGGGCTTTGGTGGGGGCGATGCTGACTTTGCCTGACGAAGAGTCGGGGTTGTTTGAGGAAATA
>CALBYK010000381.1 GCA_937889855.1 uncultured Prevotella sp. | reverse complement strand
GGGACATTGGCAGAGAAGTAGGTGCCGGAGAGAGACTGAAGGATTGTTATCATGTAGCTCGCTGTTATGTTTTGCAATGGCAAAGGTAGCGAGAGAGAGCGGAATGTAAGAATACGAAAAAGCCCCCGATGCTCATGGCACCAGAGGCTCAAGTGTGTTAAAAATCAAAGGTTGCCGCATCGGTCAGATGCGCTCAGCTGCGTGCCGGATACGATTGCTAAGGTCGATGAGCGCACCGCGCATCTGTTCGGCCTCACGCTCGTTGAAACCGCCCTTGCCGCCGTTTCCGTCGATGCCGTCCATTTTATGGTAGAACCATGACGATGACTTTTGGAAATAAGTGTTGGCGAAGTCACGCCACGACACTGCCATCATAATGTCTGCCACCTTCTTCTTCATGTCGGTTATCATAACCGGCTGTACCAATGTTGTCTCCATCTTTTCGCTTTCTTTAGGGTTCATCTTCAATCTTGTTTTTATCTTGTAAAACCCCTCCCTGGAGGGAGAGGTATTTTAATCTTTCAATAGGGCTGTCTGAGCAAGTTGTCAAACAACTCTTGCGCGTACCAAAGCAGTTGCGGATAGCCATCGGGAAATGACTTGTTGTAGTTTCTTACTGCTTCGAGAAGTTCTTTCTCTTTTGGAGTGACCTCCATTTTTTCTAATTTTTGTTTCATATAACCTTTATTTTTAACACTGCAAAGGTACTACAAATTTTCGTATTAAACAAGTATTACTACAATTATTTGTAGTAAACATTATAAAAAAGGCGGCACCCGATGAAGAGTGCCGCCCAAGGGTGACTTCCTACGCCGCCCGGATTTACAATAATTTATATTGTAGCCTTGTGGGGCTACATCATGTAGTGCATGTCGCGCCATATCTCCCAGCGTAGGGTGCCGTCGGCAGCCGTGGTGAGACGGTAGCCGTGGTCGCGCAGGTAGACGACGATGTCTTGTAGCGACACTGGCATGATGGTGCCAAGCTCGTCGGCGATGTCGTCGGTGGTCTTGTTGTCGGGAGCGAGGGGCTCGCCCAGCTCGGAGTTGCCGGGATGTGGCGAGCGCGAGGCGCAATAGGCGTCGAGCAGCTCAATGGTGAACTGGTCTAACTTTTTGTCGTATTCTTCGTTGCTCATAATGACTGTTGAATGTTGATGAGTTGCTTTGCAAGTTCGTTGAGGTTGCGCACGAGGTCAACCACGTCGGCAAGCTCGGTGGGGTCGGAAATCTCGGCAGTGTCGTCGAGCAGCCGGCTCATGGTGTCGTTGACAAGCTGGATTTTTGACTCAAGGTTGTCGGGGTCGCAGAGTACTCCTACGGGGTTATTGATATTGCTGTTCATCGGCGGTCTCCTTTCTGTGCTTCGGATTGTGCCTCGATGTGCTCCTCGTCGTGGAGCCAGTTGTCGGTGTCTTCCTGGTTCAGGCGGTAGACCTGCCATGCGGCGAGGGCTATGCAGACGAAGGTGACGAGAAGGTTGGTCTCGGCGGCTGCCGCTGCGACGACTATGAAGAGTGCGGTGAGGTTGACGCGCAGAACCTCGCGGCGTGTGCAGTCGAAGCCGCAGATGATGGTGAATAACTCGCTCTTTGCGTTGAGCCATGTCGCGAGGGCCTTACGGACCGACGGAGTGCTGACTGTCAACGGGCGCAGATGAGCTGTGCGCTGAAAGGATGCAGTTGTTTGCATAATACTGGAATGTTGTAGCCTTATTGTCGGGAACCCGCCCGGCGCGGTTTGACGATAGGGTACGAAAAAAGGCGGATCGCACTTCCTCGTCTGCTACAACATTCCATGCTTATCCGCCACGAAGGGCCAAAAAACACGTGGAAGGCGAACCTCCGTATATTTTATCTGCATCTCCACACTTTATGCGGAGTGCTCCGCATAGTAATTGTAGCGATGGCAAAGGAGGGATAAAGAATGAGATGTGCAAGGAAAAGGGGGAAAAAGTTTGAAAAAAAACGAAAAAGCCCCCGATGCTGGTGGCATCGAAGGCTGCTGGTGTGATAAAAAACTATCGATTGCCGCATGGTCGGGCGGCGGTGTTTAATTAATTAAACAGTGACCATTTCAATATCCTTGGCAAGCCGGCGCAAGCCCGACTTGATTTTCTGCACCTGTTGCGGACGCGGTTTGGAGATGCCGCTCGCATAGTGGGAGAGTTGCTTTTGATTGATGCCGGTAATCTCCTGAAGGGCGGCAAACGAGAATATGCCCCGGTAGTAGTCGAGCAAGGTAGCCACATCGAAATCGTAGACCAGTTGGTAGTCGCCATCGAACACCTTGGGGTAGGCATCGCCATCCTTGCGGCGTCCTTCGAGCCAGAAGTCAACGCTCTCCTGGACATACTCTTTAAAACCGTCAAGGTCGCCGTCATAAGCGACAACCCAACCCGGCAACAAGTCGCAAGCGCAACAATAGCCGTCATCTGTGCGAGCCGCTTTAATTACAACTTTTTCCATAATGTATATCTTTATACTTTTTTTGCTTAAAAGTGGTGGCAGCCATAACCGTCACCTTGCTGAACATTAAAATCTCACGCCCATTGGAATGTGAAGGGATGGGGCGGAGCGTTTACCCCACCCCGATTTGTCAGAACTTCAGTCCCGACTGCCGCTCAATACTACTGAGGAGAAATCCGCAAATAGATGTTGTCGGCTTGCCGTTGACAGTCACAACACCCTTTTTATTAGTAATGCTTAAACTCTCTGTGGCTCCCTCTCTGGCGGTCTAAATACAAACCGTCATCGTCTAAGAGTTTCAGAATCTTAGACACTTTCACATTTTTCATAGATCGCTTGTTTAATAATTCAACACCGCAAAGGTAGTAAATTTACTACGAATATACAAGTAAAACAGTAACTATTTTACTATTAAAGCAATAAAAAAACACCACAAAAAGCCTCTTAACGGTGGCTTTT
>CALBYK010000380.1 GCA_937889855.1 uncultured Prevotella sp. | reverse complement strand
GAAGCATTTTAGTAAAACAACAAGAAAGGTGTAAAGTAAAATCAGGTAAAGTCAATGGCATCTGCGAATGATGTCATAGCCTGCATGATTTAAGATTTTGACACATCCAACCACCATAAAATTTCATTCCAATTTATGAAAATACAAATAATCAATGGCCCCAACCTTAACCTTCTCGGCACACGTGAGCCGGGAATATACGGCAGCAGCACCTTCGAGGACTATCTCGTAAAGCTCCGCGCACAATATCCCGATGTGGAGATAGACTATTACCAGAGCAATATAGAGGGTTGCCTTATAGACAAGATGCAGGAGGTAGGGTTCTCCGTCGACGGCATCGTGCTCAACGCCGGAGCCTACACCCACACGAGCATCGCCCTCCAGGACTGCATACGCTCCCTGAAGGCTCCTGTTGTGGAGGTGCATATCAGCAATGTGCACAAGCGTGAGGAATTCCGCCACCATTCAATGATATCGTGCGCATGCCTTGGCGTTATATGCGGCTTCGGGCTGGATTCCTACCGTCTGGCCATAGAGGCAATAGTCAATTTCTAATATTATAGTGGTTGTATGACAGAAGAATTAGAACGTTATGTCCTTTCCCACTCTGATCCGGAGGGCGACTATCTCTACCGGCTTTACCGTGCCACCAACATTCACACCATTCACGGACGCATGGCGTCGGGACATCTGCAGGGAAGGCTGCTAAAGATGTTTGTGGAAATGGTGCGTCCGAAAAACATTCTTGAGGTGGGAACATTCTCAGGCTACAGTGCCATATGCATGGCAGAGGGGCTCGGTGAGGGCGGAAAGGTGTGGACTTTCGAGATAAATGACGAGATGGAGGACTTCACGCGTCCTTGGATAGAAGGCTCCCCGGTAGCCGGCAAGATAGAATTCTGCGTCGGTGACGCCAATGTTGAGGCGCCGCGGCTTGGAGTGGAGTTTGACATGGCGTTTGTTGACGGCGACAAGCGCACGTATGTTGAGACCTACGAGATGGTTATGTCCATACTCCGTCCAGGCGGCTTCATCCTTGCCGACAATACGTTGTGGGACGGCCATGTCACCGATCCCGCCTACGACCACGACCATCAGACGCAAGGCATAAGGTTGTTTAATGACCATGTCGCGCAGGACGAACGCGTTGAGAAGGTCATTATCCCGCTGCGTGACGGACTGACGGTGATACGCAAGAAATAATGAATGTGGATAATAACGAACAAGGGCAGGAGCGTTGGTTATTGAACGCTCTTGCCCTTGTTAGGTATTTGGGATGTGTCCGTCTTGGTTCGGACGTTGAGTCCTGGCTTACTTCACAACCTTGACGCTTTTGCCGTCGGCAGTCTTCACTATGTTGAGGCCTTTCTGCATGGACGGGAGCTGACGGCCGGAAAGGTCGTATACGCGGCTTGTTGCAGATGTGGTGCCGGCAGACACGGAGTTGATGCCTGTGGCCTCTGAAGATACAAATTGGGCCTGTACGTGGATTTCAGAGCCCATGAGGTTCACGAGAATGTCATTGAGCTGTGCGGTGAGCTTGTTGCCCTTGATGTTGGCGGTCATCGTAATCCATACCTTTCCCCCTATATAGCCGGCAAGTTCACCGCCATTTGTCACAGGAGCCTCTTGGTTGTTTGCTGTGAGCACGATTGCTCCGTCTTCTTCTTGTGGCGCAAGGCCAGATATTGTAGCGTCGCCAATGAGCGTAGGCTCGTCACCGTCTATCAGAAGGCTGAACTGGTTGAGCACGAATGTGTAGGTGCCGTTGTCCTCTTTGGTTACGGTGATGGAGGCGTCTGAAGCCTCGTCCATGTCGAACTGGCCCTGGCCGGAGAGGTCAATGGCAAGTTTTCCTTTGTAAGTTGTACTTTCGGCAGCGCTGGCTGCTACGGTCATGACAAGCGCCATGGCAGCGAGTAAAAATTTCTTCATGATCATCGTTTTTTTTTAGTTGTTATTTTGAATTGGCAGAGGTGTACACATTTATATACATCGTCTTATTACTGTCATTTGAGCTTGTATACCACTCCAACGCTTCCAAAGATGGGGTATAGCTTCTGCTCGATAGTCTTGAAGTCCTTCTCGAAGACGGCAGACAGGCCCCATGTGAGGTCGGCATAGACGCCAACGCGCTTGGAGAAGTACCAGTCGGCTCCCACGTCCACGCCAAATTGCCAGTGGCGCAGATGGTCAGTGAAGTCGTAGTCGCCGCGTTCGCCCTCGTCGTGTCCCAGCTCAATCTTCTGCCCCGTGGGGTTGCCCTCGCGCAGATATCCGTCGTATGCATATCCCGAGAAGTCGTTAGACATGACGTAGGAGAAATAAGGCCCGGCCTTGACACGCACGCGTGGCGACACGTCGTAGGTGGCTTGGAGAGGCATGGTAAGCATCCATTCCTCAACCTTTGTCACTACGTTGCCGGTGAACATGCCGGCAATGACCTGGTCACCGTAGCGCATCTCCATGTGGTAGTTCTTGACTCGGGCATCGGTTTCCATGCCCTTGTTCTCGTAGTGGAATCCCGCCATGATGCCCCATTTCCCGGACAGCGGCTTGTATGCGTCGAGTCCAAGCAGGAGATTGGCCTTAGGCTTGAATTTCTCAAGTGAGCGTATCTCGGCGGGCATGCCCACTGGAGCTGTGCCGCCGATGTTGTAGCCAAGCCGTGCCTGGTAGCGCAGGTTGTCGAATAAGCCAATTCCGAAGCAGTGTGTGGCATACGCAGCGGTAAGGACGGCAGAGAGGATATATCTTTTCATCGTTTTCTGTATTTGTTGTATTCGTTAGTCGGTGCTTTCCTTTTTTTATTGCCACATTCTCACTCCATGACAATCCTCACCTTGTCGATGAGCAGCTCGCTGCCCACGGCACCGATGAAGTCGGCGCCGCCCACACTTGAGGTGAACACCACGGCGAGACTGTACCCATACGACTTGAGCACCTGCTCGTCGAAGTTGGCAATATAGTTGAAGTCGGCGCTGAACTCCTGCCATTTCCCGTCAGGTGTCTTGTCCACGGGTCCTGCGAGGGCGAGAGCTACAATTTGCGGGCTTGTCTTGACGTTGGTGCCGTCGAGATAGAACGGCTTGCCGTCAGGTGTTGTGTTTCTGAACAGCACGGCGTACATGTCGCCCTGGTCAACGCCGTCGACATGTTCCTTCTTGCGGTTGGTTATCTCGGTGCCTGGTGAGTACTGGTAGTAGCCGGTGAACTTGACGGGTTTCTTGTCGACCACGCAGAATGGACCTTCACCAAAGTGAGTTGACTCCAGTGGCTTTTTTGTTGCGGTGTTGACTTTGAATGAGCCAGTGAAGAGATTGCCAGCTGCGATGGGCATCTTGAACACGTCGCCAGCTGGTCCTGTGGCGCGTGTGGTCAGTTTGACGGCCTTGCCGTCGTAGCCGTTGTCGTAAGGAGATGTAGGATATTCGTAAGGAGTGGCGTCGCCGCCGACTATGGCGAATCCGCCATTGCCCGATGCCCAGTTGAGCATATCCTCGCCGTTGTCGGCCACGTCAGTCCATATATAGTAGCGCTCGCGTCCATTCTCGGGGTAGTATTTCTCGAAGTCAAGATTTGAGGGGAAGAAGCCTCCGTCGGAGAATCTCACGTTGTAGGTCTTTGACCATGCGCGGTCCTCAGAGGTGACGGTGTAGTTGACCCCGTCTTTTGAGAAATCGTGTGCTGACCCGTTGTCAGGCGAGATGGTGGCGCCTGGAGTGATGGTGAACATTGGCGCGAAGGATGTCATGTCAGTGCCTTTGCGCACCTTGAATGTCACGACATGGGCAGCTTCGTTGACAGTGGCGGTACTGTCAGTCGCCTTAACGAATATTGCCTCGGGCTGGCTTGTGTGCAACCATGCCTGCTCGATGTCGCACTCTGCGTTGAGTGGCTCGTCCTTGATGCATGACGAGAGCAGCGGGCTCATGATTGCCGCCAATACTAAGAGATAGGATTTGGACATTAAAAACTTCTTTATATTCTTTGCTTTTTTTCTCAGCACCGCACACATGTTGGTTATCCTCTATAATTGAAGCCAATGATTTCGCGATGGCGTTGATACACATTCTATTATATGAATTGCGGGCAAAGCCAGCAATAGCATGTTTCGAATGTGCAAAGTTAGATTATTTTCAGCAGTATGGCAAGATTTTCAGACGTTTTTTATTGCCATTTTTCTTACTTGTGGTCTTTCATGTTGCGTGGGTGGTGGGCGAGAATCTCCTGCCTCAATGTGGTGATGTCGATGTGTGTGTAGATTTGTGTCGTCTTTATATTCTCATGGCCGAGCATCTCCTGTATGGCACGCAGATTGGCACCGCCCTTAAGGAGTGCGGTGGCGAAGGAATGGCGCAAGGTGTGTGGCGACACGGTTTTCTCTATGCCGGCCTCCTTGGCAACGCGTTTTATCATTATGAGTATCATGGTGCGTGTGAGATGCGCCCCACGCCTGTTGAGGAATACATAGTCTTGCTCGCCTGGCTTTATTTTCATCAGGTTGCGGTCGTACATCCATAGCTGGATTTCGTGCAGTGCCGACTCCGATATCGGCACAAGTCTTTCCTTGCTGCCCTTACCGACAATGCGCAGGAACTTGTCCTTTGCAAAGATGTCGTCGAAACGTAGGTTGACAAGTTCCGACACGCGCAGCCCGCACGAGAAGAGCACCTCGATGATGGCGCGGTTGCGCTGTCCTTCCCATTTGGACAGGTTGATGGAAGCCTCCATGCGGTCAATTTCCTCTGTTGACAGCACTTCTGGCAGGTGTTCGCCTATAGACGGCGACTCAAGAAGTTCTGCAGGGTCGTCCTGCAGGACCCCGTCGAGCACAAGAAAACGGAAAAACGACCTTACACCGCTCAATATGCGCGCCTGGCTGTTTGACGACACCCCGAACTCGTGTATGGTGACGGCAAATGTCTCAAGGTTTTCCAAACGCACGTCATCCACGCCAAGATGTTCGCCTCGCATGAAGTTTATGAGGTAGTCGAGGTCGTGCACATACGCCTCAATTGTGTTCTGGCTGTAGTTGCGCTCAAGTTTGAGGTAGCGTATGTAGCGGCGCTTGAGCAGTGTAAGGTCGTTTGTCATGTGGATTTAGTTCCTTATTTTTTCAGCTTGAAGCCAATGCGCATGCCGTCGTATGTTCCAAGCACGCTGTTGAGTACAGACGTTGTGGTGCTTAGGCTTGACGTGGCGTTAGATATCGACTTGAGTGTGCTCATGAGTTTGTCGGCGTTGAAGGTGAGGCTCATAGTGGAGCCTTGCGTGGTGACGAAGGCAGTGTACGACTTGCCCACGGATGGAGTGAAGGTTATGGTCTTCTCCTTCTCGTTGAACTCGTAAGTGCCCTTTGTCTCGCGTTTCTTTATTTTGGATGTGTAGTTGCCTTTACCGTCGAAAGTGTAGACAATGCCTGTCATGCCGATAGTCTTGAGCAAAGGAGCCACCTTCTTTTCTATCTTGGTTGAGGCAGCCGTGCCGCCAGCCTTCGATAGGAGGTTGCTGCTCTCAAACTCACATGCCGGACCGTTGTATTTCCATGTGCCCTTGACGGACGATGACGTTGTTGCCTTGTTGCCAACCACTGTGCTGACCACTCCTGAGAGGATGTCCTTGATGTCCTGCGCCTGGACGTTGGCTGTAAGCATGCACATGAGTGCAAGCGCGAAAAGAATCTTAATCTTTCTCATAATAAAGTTCTCTAATTAAGTGTAAAAATAAATGTATATAATTTGTCCAATTTCTCCAGATTAATTATTGAATACAATCAACGGGTGGCAAAAATAGCAATTTTTTGTGTCATTCGGACAAATAGTACAACATTTTAACCATTCTTCAAAATTGATTCAATTTTAAATGCTAACTTTGCCCACAATTAACGGAAATAAACAACAAACAGTTTTTTGTGATATATGAAATCATTTGATAAAAATCTGCCGCTCATTGTGGTACTCGTAGTAGCGATACTCATGCTGCTGCCGTTTCTTGGACTCACCGAGTTCAACACAAAGGGTGAGCCGCGTGAGGCAGTCGTCGCTTTGTCGATGCTTAAGGAAGGCAACTGGATATTGCCCGTCAACAATGGAGTAGACATACCGTACAAGCCCCCGTTCTTCCATTATTGTATCGCCGTGCTGTCGTTGCTTTCAGACGGTGTGGATGAGTATACGTCGCGCCTGCCGTCGGCACTGTCGCTCATCGCGCTTGCTGTGGGTGTGTTTGCCTTCTACAGGCGCCGCCTTTCCACGACAACGGCCGTTGTGGGAGCTATGTTGCTGCTCACGTCCTTTGAAGTGCACCGTGCCGGGATGAACTGCCGTGTCGACATGGTGCTTACGGCATTCACGGTAGGGGCCATGCTGCTGCTTTACCGCTGGTGGGAGCGTGGAAGCCGAGGGGTGCCGGTAGCCGCCGTGCTGTGCATGAGCTGCGCCACGCTGACCAAAGGCCCAGTAGGTTTTGTCGTGCCTTGCCTTGTTATGGGTGTGTTCTCTTTGTTGCGCGGCGAGAGGTTCTGGCGGACGTTCCTTTCATATGCCTTGTTGGGAATCCTGTCGTGTGTTCTGCCTGCCATATGGTATGTGGCTGCGTGGCACGAGGGAGGCCGGCACTTCCTTGACCTTGTATACGAGGAGAACATAGGTCGTATGAGCGGCACAATGAGCTACGACTCGCATGTCCATCCGTTCACCTATAACTTCCTTACACTCATTATAGGATGGATGCCTTGGGCGTTGTTGCTGCTCATGTCGCTTCTTGCCAAGCCATGGAAGGAAACAGGAAAGAAAGCCGACGATGATATCCGTAAAGATTCCAGTGGCTGGCCTAAAGGCGTGAAGGAGCGCCTGGCACGGCTGCGTGTGCGTGTAATGCTTGTTCCTCCCGTGAAACTCTTCACATGGCTCGGATTTCTGCTTGTGCTCCTTTTCTACTGCCTTCCGTCGAGCAAGCGCAGTGTGTATTTGTTGCCTTGTTATCCGTTCATGGCCATTATTATTGCCGAGTATATAGGATGGATATGGCGCACGCGCAGGCTCGGTGTGTCACGCGCTTTTGTCGGAGTTATGGCTTTCGTGGCTGTAGCGCTCACGGCAAGCCTGTTGGCAGTGCGCCTCGGACTTGTGCCCGACACTGTCTTTCATGGCAAACATGCTGCCCAGAACCTTGCCATGCTCCATGGCTTGCGCGACACGCCTCTTGACGTGCTGAGAGTTGTCGTTATAGCGCTGCCACTGCTGGTATCGGTTGACTGTCTGCATCTCTCGCTTGCACGCAAGAACCGCAACAACGAGAAGGTATTCATCTATAGTTTGTTGGCACCAGTCGTGGCGCTCTTCATAGCACTTGAAGGATTCTACCAGCCAATCGTTCTTAATACTAAATCGCTCAAGCCAATGGCTGCTTACATAGCACAGACGTTCAAGGGAGAGCCTCTTTACCAATACATCAATTCACCGATGTTTCATTTCTTCGGGGCCGATTTCTATCTGAACGACTCGCTTAAGCAGTTTGATACTCAACGGCGTGTTGCTGTTGGCGGTAAGACTGTCACACGGGTTGTCACACCGAAGTATGGTGTGCTTGTCATTCCCGAGTCCGATTTCGCCGATTTCGCCAAACGCCATCGCGACTACCAGTTCACGCATGTGAAGACACTTGACAGGCATTATTCGGAGGTGAGGAATGATGTCGGGTTTTATAGATTTAGGAAAGTTAAATGAGGGTGACTAAAACAATCAGCTGGTTTATATAGCAAACGCATTAGGTAGTATGGCAAGTGTTATTGTAGGCGATGGCGCCACATATCCCAGTTATGCCTATAGTTCAACTATCCATGCGTTTGGCAGAAGAGCCTACTTTCTTCTCTACAAAGTAGCGCGGCCTGCGTTTCACCTCGGTGTATATCTTGCCGATGTAAGTGCCGGTTATGCCGACTCCAGTAGTTATCACGCCGCCGATGAACCACATAGACACCATTAGTGATGTCCATCCCTCGATGGTCTTGCCCATGAAGTGCTCGTAGAGTCCGTATATTATTATCAACATGGAAATGAGCGTCATGGCAAGTCCGGCGAAGGTGATGAACTTAAGCGGGGCGGTGGAGAACGACGTTATGCCGTCCACCGAGAAGGCGAGCATCTTGCGGAGAGGATACTTCGACTCGCCAGCTGTGCGTGCCGTCCGGTTGTAGTAGACAAATCCTTCTTGGAATCCCAACTGGCGCACCATGCCGCGCAGGAACATGTTGCGCTCGCTGTACTGCATAAGCGCCCTCACGGCACGGTCGCTCATAAGGCGGAAGTCGGCATGGTTGTAGATGATGTCTTGGTCGGCAGCCTGCATTAGGCGGTAGAAAATCTGTGCCGATACACGCTTGAACCACGTGTCGGTGGTGCGCTCCTTGCGCACACCGTAGACGATGTCCTTTCCCTCGGAGAACTGCCGTGCCATATCGATGATGGCGTTCTCGTCGTCCTGCAGGTCGGCGTCAATTGACACAATGGCTTCGCATGTGCCGACACTCTCCTGCATGCCAGCCCAAAGGGCGTTCTGATGGCCCTCGTTGTGGGACAGCTTTATGCCCGACACATTGCTGTGCTCACCGGCGAACTGCTCTATCAGTTGCCATGTGCGGTCGCTGCTGCCGTCGTCGACAAGCAGCAGTCTGCCCTCAATGCCAGTTTCGTCTTCCAGCCTCTCCAGCATGTCCTGTAGCTTGCCCATCGACCATGGCAGCACCGCCTCCTCGTTGTAGCAAGGAATGACAACGCATATCTTTTTTGTGGTGTATGTGATATTCTTTGTTTCTGTCTGTATCATATGCAATTAAACGATTGTGCTGCAAAAGTATATAGATTTTTTGGTTTATATGTTGTCGATGGCAATTATTTTGTGGCTTGACAATTATTCACATCATATGTGCTATCGTTGTGGAGAGCCATTGCAAGGCATGGGCATAAGAAACGACAACTACCATAGCGACAATGAACATGTCGCCATGGTAGTTGTCATTCATAATATATAATTTGTGAAATTAAACTTTAGTCAAAAGCCACTTCTTAAATGGAGTGGTCTTTAATGCTATCATCTCAATAGTTTTGTCGTCTTCTTGCTACCGTTGGCAAACTCGTCCACACGGATAACCACGCCTTTTGAGTTACAGCCGGTGTGTTGGCCGGACACATTATAGTAGGTTGTGTGTACGGGTCGGCCGGCAGCATTTATGTCAGATATACCGGTAGCATTTGTGTCGTACCACATTACATTTGACTTGTATACCTTGCCGTCGTCGCCGACATTGCATATCTGTACGCCGACACGTGTAATGTCTGGGTCGTAGATGTATACCATAGTGTGGTTGTTGCCTGAATAGAAGTCGCCATTGTCATCGCAGAAGTTGATTGGCACATTGGTCATAGGCTCGGACAGACTTGTGTAGTCGGCGGGTGAGAAAGTTACCGTGTTGCCGTCGTTGTCAAAGATATTATAGTATGTCCGGGTAGTGTCGGCAATATACCCCTCAACGTTGGTGGCGTCGTAGATGAAGTCGAGCAGGCTATAGTCATCGTATGAGTAGAGATATACGTCTTTCGGGTCGGATGGGGTTGGGTCCAGCTTTTCAGGCCGCATCCTGAACGACATGTCACGTGCCACGTCAATGTTGTACACCTCGTCCTTGTTGGTGTTGAACACTGCACATAATGAGTCTTTCGGTGAAGTGATGGTGCGGTCGTGCGAGTTATAATACAATGTGAGTCTTGGAATGAAGTCGAAACTCTCATACTTGTTGCCCCAATCAGAATCCTCATGGTCGTGCTTTACGGCAGGCTTGAAGAATATATGATAACCGGTAACGGTGTCGATGCCCATATATTGGTTGGCCTCGAACGTGATGGAGTCGCGTGTGTTGTGGTTGAGTTCCCCCTTTACCCAGGCGTCAGGCATGTTGCGGTCGATACCTTTAACATACACGTTCCATCCGCTCCACACAACGTCCACGATGCGTGTCTCGGGCTCGAATCTATAGTTTATGTAGCGTGTGTTGGTGAGTTCCCATTTCTGGTTTATGCCGTCGGCTGGTGGGGTGACCACCGACTCTGCTACTGGCTGCCATGTCATGTTGTACTCACCGTAGCCTAGCCATGTATCATCGCCGGCATTGATGCCAAGTATAAGGTCGGGAATGTCATCGCTGCTGCCGGTTAGGGTTGAGTAGCTTTTAGTGTCGGCGTCATATTTGAGCACAAGTTGTTGCTGAGCATTGTCGGCAAGCACATATGATGAGCTGCCGTCCAGTCCTGCGCTCGTTTTTTTGTAGAGAGCCACATGGAAAGGGGTGTCGGGATCACTTGATCCCGACGGCAGCAGCATTGTTTGAGGGAGTTTGAGCACGATGTTGTTGTCGGCATCGCGCTCGCCCTTGAAGTATCCCTTCGCGTCGCTTAGGTTCATGTGTGTGGAGATTTCGCGTCCTGTATAATAGGAGTTGGTGATGTACTTCAATATATATGCGTTGCTGATGTAGACATGTCCATCGTTGCCGTCGATGATGTCGCTTGAGCGTCCGAGTTCCTTGTCGGGCACGATAGTTCCAGACCATGGCCAGTATACTTCTGCCGAGCGCATGTAGTTGGTTGTGATACCTTCGGGGACTGTCAACACAACATTGTCCAAAGATGCCTCACGTGTTGGAGCTATTTTTGCCTCTACACGCTTCACATTTCTGACTGTACGATACTTGACTGCCGTCTGTGCAGCAGCGATGCCCTGCATCGCAAGAAGGAGCATCCATACAAGTGTGAGTTTAATTCTTTTCATAAACGTTTCTTTTTACGTTATTATATAATTAGCGTGATTGCCGTAATGTCGATTCCCGCTTGCAAAATTAATCACTTTGTCAATAAAGCGTAACTTTGTATTGCGTTAAAGTCTGCGAATACATGAATTAGTATGATAATGTAACATTTTTATAATAGTCATGCATGAAAATAGAATACCTTTGCAGCATAGAAGAGGTAGGAATCGAGATTATAAACTTAATTGGTATTTAAAAGAAATGAGAAGAACATCAGTCCTTATTGGAGCCGCCATTCTTGCGGTGTCCGTGTTAGCCCAGTCTTATGGGCACCGAAAAATGTCGGCTGACCTATATATAAAGAGCCGGCATTATGACGCATCCGTGCTGCACTCTGACTTGAGGAGAATATCTAAAGCCAGTGAGAGCGTCACGGTGTATTTGTCGGTTGACAGTGTCTGCAATGTGAAGAAAATGGACGATTATGGTGTGAATGTTATCAACAGTATGGGTAACATAATTGTAGCTAAGGTGCCGGTGTCACAACTTCAGTCGCTGGCAGCCGACACGCATGTTGTGAAGATGGAGAGTGCGGTGGAGAAAGAACTTTACAATGACAACACACGCAGTGTTACATGTGTCGACAATATTCAGGATGAGGTGGTGTCCCCTCTAACAGAGGCGTTTGACGGCAGTGGCGTGCTGGTAGGAGTTGTAGACGGTGGTTTCAACTTTCGCCACCCGTCATTCCTCAACGCTGACGGGACACTTGCTATTGAGCGTTTTGAGACACCTTATGGTGACATGATATCCTCCTGCGAGGGAGCTGACAAGATATATGCCTTAGGGCATTCTAATGGTAGCGGACTGCATGGCACCCATGTTCTGGGTACCATTGCCGGGCGCGGTGTCAGCGGAAGACACCGCGGCATGGCCCCAGGGGCAAGTATAGTGCTTTCTGACGATATGCAGAATGATGCGGAGGCCTTCTTGCGCATGTATCAGTATGCTAAGGAACGGGAAATGCCTATGGTCGTCAACTTTAGTGCCGGAACTCATATACCATATGGACTTGAGAGTGACGTGGCCCTGCAGCAACATATAATTGACAGCATATCGTCGCAGCCAGGATTCATAATTGTTGCGGCTGCAGGCAATGAGGGTATGAAGAACATGTACCGCAAGAAGGCGGATGGTGTCGTGCAGCAAGACACGCTTACGGCATCGGGAAACCGGCTGGCGTTCGGACTGCGCACGAAAGGCAAGACTGACGTGCAGCTTGTGGTGGATGCGGGCAATAGTATGGCAGACACACTGTCAATTAGCACCGACTCGGTGTTTGACAACATTTACTATGAGAATCTGAAAAATACTGGTGTCACCTTTGCCGCCTTCAGACAAGACTCCATTTACAAGTCGCTTACATTCATTGTCTTGAAGTCGGACAATACCACCAACAAACCCTTGCCAAGATTCATTGTCAGGACATCAGGCGACGCTGCCGAGATGAACACCTATACGGGTACTGTATTCACTTCGCGAGGTATGCTTGCCCATCATGAAGGCACAGTCGGGTTTCCAGCCTTGTATAAGAATGTTATAGCTGTAGGGGCAACGGAACGGAGAGAGAAACTGACCAACTACAAGGGAGAAGAGATAAACTATGGCGGCTATGAGGACTATATGAATGATGTGGCGCCGTGGTCGAGTTGCGGAGCCGAATTGGAAGACATAGTGAAGCCTGATGTTGTGGCGCCAGGGACAAATATAGTATCCACACTCGACTATCGTGAGCGCAACAAGGCAACGCAAGAAGGCAAGAGCCTTGTGGTGGAGTTGAACAAAAATGCAGACTTGCCATACGGATGGAGCTGCATGACCGGCACGTCAATGGCGGCACCTGCCGTGACCGGCATCATAGCATTGTGGCTTGAGGCCGATCCTACGCTTACGGCAGAGCGTATAAGAGAGGTGTTCAGAAATACAAGCACACCAATCAATCCTAATGTGAGCTATCCTAACACGGTGTATGGCACAGGCGAAATAAACGCATATAAAGGGTTGCTCGATGTGCTCGGTGTGACGAGCGGCATTTCTGAAATATCAGGGAATCCTTTGCCGCCGTCGCGTATGCACGTCACCAATGGTAATATATGCATACAGCTCGGAGAGCCAGCCAATGTCACCGTGTACACTACCGACGGGCAAGTTGTCAGCAGTAGCCGTCATGAGGCTGGCGATGCGAAAATCGGAATCGGCGGCCGGCACGGTATCTTTGTTGTGCAGGTTACTACGGACAACAAGACAACATCGGGTTCACAGGTTGTCCGTATCTGACGCGTTATGACGGCGTGTCTCCTTCATGTATGCTGACGGAGTCATCTTCACGATTTTCTTGAAGGCAGCGTTGAATGTGGACATTGACCGGAAGCCGACGCTTTCGGCCAATGCCTGCAGTGTGTACTGTCCGTATATTGCTTTGTCTGCCATTCTGCGTCTTGCTTCCTTGATTCGGCACTCGTTGACCAGGCTACGGAAGTTAACGCCGAACACTTCGTTTATTACTTTCGACACATACCAGTTGTTCGACTCTGTTAGCTCAGCAAGTCGTGCCAGCGAGAAGTCTGGGTCATACAACTCGTCCGTGTCGTCCATGACGTGCCTTATCTTCTCTGACAGAACGCGTGTCTGCTCATCGGATATTCTGGCAGACAACTGCATCTTTTCAGCCTTGTCTTGCGACAAGTTCAACTCATAAAGGTCTCTGTACGACTGTGTAATGCGTCGCTTCTGCTTTACAATGACAATTATCGCCAGAATGGCAAGTACAAGCGAGATGCCAGCGACGCCAGCAATGGTGCGTGCCACTCTTGACCTCTCATGTTCCAAAAGCTTTTCTGTACGTAGTAGGCTAATCTCGTCGAGTTGCTTCTCGTGCTCGTTAATGGCGTAGTAGCTGTTGATGCGGTTGTAGTCTGTCGGGTTGAGTATTTTTCGGCTAAGCCGCTCGCTTTCAGCATATAGTGCATCGGCTTTATCCTTTTCTCCCTTCTTCTCGT
This sequence comes from uncultured Prevotella sp., assembly GCA_937889855.1. GTDB lineage: Bacteria > Bacteroidota > Bacteroidia > Bacteroidales > Bacteroidaceae > Prevotella. The sequence goes on along the minus strand of CALBYK010000380.1, from coordinate 9,390 downwards.
AGTACTCGGGTAGCACACGCAATGCGAACATCTGCTCGTCCTCCACTCCTTCTGCTTTGGCAAGATTGTAGAGTTGTTGCAGCCTGTCCAAATATTCATGCGCCATTCCGGCGGCCTTGTATGTGTTGGATAGTTCTTTCAGAGCATCACACTTGTATTCGGCAGGCAGGTCGTTGTCAGCGGCATACTTCATAGCCTTGTTAAGCATTTCGACAGATTGCGTATATTTGTGCTCGGCACGGAGCACACATCCCTCCATGAGCTTGCTGTTGTACGTGTAGTTGTGCGTGCGCAGTTTGAGGCTTTTGTATATGTCAAGGTAATGCCGCGCTTTCTTTGCTTTTCCAATGTAAGCGTTTGATACAACCTGGTTGCATAGAATCTGCGAGCGTGCCAAGTCATTGCCAATGCCATGTATCTTGTCGTAAGCCTCGCTGTATATGTGCTCTGCCATACTGTAGTTTTGGTTGAGCAGATGAATGTTGCCAATGTTGTTAAGCATCCGCACCTCGAGCATCGATGGCTTGGATGAACCATAAATGCTCAGGCCTCGGGTCAGCAGCGACATGGCTTCCGTGTAGTTGTGGCTTCTGACAAGGATGCGGCTTGCGCACAGGCAGGCATCGGCAATGATGCTGCGGCAACTGTCGTCCATCTTGTGGTCAAAGCGATTCACAATTCCATAGTAAGCAATGAGGGCAGAGTCGGGATTGCGGTGTGAGATGGTTGCCGCATGTCTGAGGCTGGCGGCAAGCGTTGCGCGGTTGTCCTGCATGGACGGTTCTTTGTGGTGGAAGCGTGTACTGCATGAAAGGATACTGATAAATAATGCAGCGGTGAACATGGACGACAAGAACCTATGTAATCCTATTGAGTATATATTCTGTGATGCCATCTTGTTGGGTTGCTTTGAATATGTATTTTCCGGTAAATTTACAAATAAGTATCCAAATTGGCAAAAGATAAAAAACCACAAGTTGCTTTAAATCGTGCAAACTCATGGATAATGTCAATATTGTAGAAGGGTATGGCTTTGTTTCATACTCTTCTACAATATTTAATCAAGAACAATTAGATGCAAGATTCCATTCTTTTTCATGCCAAGCCATTCGTTCCAGCCGGTGTGCTTATGATGTGCAAGTCGCGCTGCGGGAACGGTATCTCTATATGGTGCTCGTTGAGCGTGTTGTAGATGGCTTCCTTCACCTGTCCAGTCTTGCCGAACTTTTCCTCTACAAGCACCCAGTAGGTGACAAACAAGTTGACCGAGTTGTCGCCGAACTCGTCGAACACCACACCGATTGGCTTCTTCTGGTCGATGATGTCGCGTCCGTCGGCAGTCTTCGACATCTGTGACTTCACTGCGGCAATGAGCATTTGGCGCACTTCCTCCACATTCGACCCATAGGCAATGCCTACGGGCACCTTCACCATCTCGTAGGAGTGGTTCTTGGTGATGTTCTTGAAGTTCTTGTTGAACAGCGAGCTGTTGAGGAACGCAATGACGCAGCCGTCCGCCGTGAGTACCTGCGTGCTTTGGTAGGTGATGCTGTCCACTTTGCCGCGTATGCCGTCACACTCGATGAAGTCGCCCACACGTACACGTCCCGTCATGAGTGATATGCCGTAGAAGAAGTTCTCAAGCAAGTCCTTCATGGCGAAGCCTACACCAGTAGCCAGACCTGCCGATATAACCGACACTGCCGTTGACGGAATCTTGAGCATTTTCACCGATATGATGGCATAGAGTCCCCAGCAGCAGATGGCTATGATGTTGTTGGCGAGGGTGAAGTTGGGCTTGCCGTTCACCACAATCTTCGACCGGTGATACTTGTGGTAGAGAGCCTTGATGAGATAGTTGAAATATCGGAATATGAAGAACTGCGAGCCAACCATAACCAGCTTTCCTATTGACAGCTGCACCACGCCAGGCACGTTGAGGAAGTCAAACTGGAAGATGCGCCACACTGTGTCGGTGAGGTCAAACACATCAGCAGCCCACCATATTGACAGCAACACCGAGAACACGCTCAGCACCGGTACAATGGCCATGTATATCATGTCGTAAAACCACGTCTTGTTGATGTGCTTGTCGTGGCTCACGGTGATGACGCTCAGTATAGAGCCATGTTTAGCCTTCTTTGCATCCGACTCTGAGTGTATTTTGTGCGTCAGATAGCGGCTCTCGTATTTCTCAAGGAAGTCGTATATGCATGTTATTGTCTGTATGCAGCTTAGCTGGAACATCCACCATATCAATACCTGCACCGACAGAAGCACATAGCCGTAGAGAGCCGAGGCTGTGGAGAAAGCCATGAGCAGCAGCGATATCCATGTGTAGAATATGTCGGAGCGCGGGATATTGTCGTTGTGGCGTGTTATCACGTTCCATTGCCACAGTGTGAACACGAGGAGTATCGGCGGGAAGATGAGCGTCACGAGATTGTTCGGAATGAAGATTATGCGGAACGTTATCACGATGAACGACATGAGCATCACCGGCGTGTAGATGCGGAAACCGCTCTTTATCTGGTCGCCCGGCAGACGCACAAGCAGCGAGAAGAAGATGGCGCACAGCAGCCATGCATACTCTATGAGCAGCTTCGAGGCCATGAGGAAGAAGTTGTGGTACATGAACGTGCGGGCTATCATTATCGACACCGCGAAGATAAACATTGCCACGAAAAGAATCAGGCACACCTTCTTCTTCATGAAATTCTCCGTGCGGAAACGCTTCGGCACGAGCCAGCGAACGAGCACGTTGCTCAGCAATGCCGCCACAATGATGTAGAACAGCACGAAGAGCGACAGTCCCATCACTATAGGGCCGCGCCACTGCGAGTAGACCTTGCGCTCTGTGCCGTCGGCCGTCTTTACCTTCTCAGTGTCATACTTCTCGTTGACGTCGGCCTTTGCGTTGTGGTATGACATAGGCATGGTCGTGAGCACCTCAAGATAGTTCTGGTCGCCGTTCACGAAGATGTTGTGTTGTATGTCGTTGTAGCGTTGGAGTGCGTAGTCGTTCACCTTCTTGAGCTTCTGCGCCATGCGTTTGTAGTGGTCGTTGTCCTTCTCTACCGACGCGCGCATGTTTACGAGGTTGCGGCAAAGGGCCGTGGCGTAGGCGAGGCACGCCTTGCGGTCGGCCTGTCCTGCCTCATCGAGCATGAACGGCAGCTGCATCTTCTTGCCGCTTTTTGTGGCGACATATTGCGGGACCTTCTTGCCTTTAGGAGCTTTAGGGTCGTTGGAGTCAATCTTGCGGAGCGATGGCGGAATGTTCACCAGTGTTTCCATAAGATACTGGTAGCGTTGTATCTCGGCGTCCATACGCATCATGATGCGGTCGTATGGCATGCGGCGCTTGCTGAACTCTCGGTACATCTCCGTTGCCTCATGGCAGGCGTAGGTCATGTCGAACGTGAAGTCCTGCTTCTGCGAGTAGAGCATGAGGGCGATTTGGTCGCTCCGCTGCATGAGTGTTATCATCTCCTTGTGCTGCACCTGGTTGTAGGCGGCATAGCGTGCCATGTTTTGCCGTTGCTCGCCGAACGATGTCTCGAGCTCGGCGCGCAGCACAGACAGCGTTGAGCTGAGGTTCTTCTCTTTCAGCACTGCGCCAGCATTGAGGCACAGGCACAATGTGAAGGCGAGGCAAAACAGTCGCCTCAATAGTTTTTTGTCCATATAATTAATGATGTTGTTATTGTTTGTATTTTTAGGTTGTGCAAAAATAAAATAATTTTTTTACAAAATAAGGCTTGCTTGCCATGATTTTTACGGTCATTCAACCAATGCCCTGCAAAAATCGGCAAACAAGCCTTGTTGTCACATCATTCCAATAGTGCAGCTTATCGCCGCGAGTATTGACAGAATTATATATATGGCGTACAGCACAGCCATAGCAATGCGTTTGTTATAGTCATTTTTCATTCGCTTCCTCTTGCCCCGCGCCAATGGCGCCGAGTATGGTTGTCGCGATGGCTATTACTACTTTGATTATCACTTTCCAGTCGGTTGGATTGAATCTCATGTTTCTCAGGTTTTGTTGTTAGTTGTGAATGAATCTATTCTCCCATTTCATTGTCGGTCTTATCCTTGTCGGTTTTGTCATTGTCGGCCTTGTCATTGTCGACCTTGTCATTGTCGGTCTTGTCGTCGGCAGGCTCCTTTGTCTTGAGGCTCTCGTATGCGTCGGCTTCCTTCACCCTCAATCCTGCGAGCAGGTTCTTGGTGCGCTTGCCGCTTGCGTCTACCGTTATCTCTGGCGTGAAGATGATATGCGAGTTTTTGATGTTGGCCGCAGTGAACTCATTTGCCGATTCTGCGCCCTTGGACGAGAGGCCCACCTTGAAGGTGCCCAGCCCGTCAATCTTCACCCGGTTGCCGCTCTGCAACTCGTCCTTCATTACTTCGGAGAGCTCGGTGAGCACGGCTACGATGTCTGAGTGCTTAACCGTACAGTTGGCCTGCATCTTCTTGGCGAGGTCTTTGATGGTGACGGTGTCGCGATAGGCTGTGCGTGCATAGAACTTGCCGTTGGTAGCACCACTGCGGTTGCTTCGATAAACTTTGTAATTTACTGCCATAGTTGTTTTGTGTTTTTAGATGGTTGATTTTAAAATGTTAGTTTTTGTGTTTTTCGGTTGTCCTGTATGGAAGCCTGGCTTTTAGTCGACGTGAGCCTGTTGTGGATGCATCCTTCCTTCTTTTTGGACTTGGCATCAGATTGTTTGTGTTTCTGATTACGATTGCAAAGGTATAAAATGGCGCGAGCGATGTCAATAGTTTGGCAAGTTTTTTTTCAAAAAAAGTGGTTTTCTTGAATTTGGAACATAATGTTTGCAATATGTATATTCTATATATAATATAATGTGTAGCATGAATCCTGTACACCTGTATAGGTGGCTATTGATGACGGTTGAGCCTGATAATTAAGCCTTAAAACCTTTGAAATCGAAATGAAAAGAGCCCAAAATATGCACATTTATAGGGTGTTTGTGCACACAAAGTGGCTTTTTGTAGGAAAATATTTGCCTATATGAATAAAAATTTGTTCCTTTGCATCCGTTTTTAAAAGCGAAATAAATATTATAAACACTTTAAAATTAGAAATTATGTCAGAAATCGAATCAAAAGTAAAGGCTATCATCGTTGACAAACTCGGTGTAGACGAAGCAGACGTTAAGCCAGAAGCAAGCTTCACAAACGATCTTGGAGCAGACTCTCTCGACACTGTAGAGCTCATCATGGAGTTCGAGAAGGAGTTCGGCATCTCTATCCCTGACGACAAGGCTGAGAAGATCGCTACTGTTGGCGACGCTATCGCTTACATCGAGGAGAACGCAAAATAAATAAGGTTTATGGTTTATAGTTTATGGTGTATTCATAAACCATAAACCATTTTTTTAACCATAACCCGTAAATTTTTTAAATGGAATTAAAGAGAGTAGTAGTAACAGGTCTCGGAGCCGTTACCCCGTTGGGCAACAACACTGAGGACACCTGGAACAATATTGTTGCGGGCGTGAGCGGCGCAGCACCTATTACATTATTCGACGCTTCACAGTTCAAGACTCAGTTTGCCTGCGAGGTAAAGGGTCTCAAAATCAACGACTATATCGACCGCAAGGAGGCACGCAAGATGGACCGCTACGCGCAGCTTGCCATGATTGCTGCCAAGCAGGCCGTTGAAGACTCAGGCATGAATCTTGACGAGGAAGACAAAAACCGTATCGGAGTAATCTTCGGTGTGGGTATCGGTGGCATCAAGACTTTCGAGGAGGAAGTAGGCTACTGGGCACAGCACCAGGAGAACGGTCCGAAATTCAACCCCTTCTTTATCCCTAAGATGATTGCCGACATAGCTGCAGGCCAGATATCAATCCAGTACGGATTCCACGGTCCCAACTACACGACAACATCAGCATGCGCATCTTCTACCAACGCTCTTGCCGACGCCTTCAACCTCATCCGTTTGGGCAAGGCCAACGTCATCGTGAGCGGTGGCGCAGAGGCTGCCATCACAGCCAGCGGTGTAGGCGGGTTCAACGCTATGCACGCGCTCTCCACACGCAACGACGACCCTGAGCACGCATCGCGTCCGTTCAGCGCAAGCCGCGACGGATTCATCATGGGTGAGGGTTCTGGCTGTCTCATCCTTGAGGAGTATGAGCACGCAAAGGCTCGTGGAGCCAAGATTTACGCCGAGATGGTCGGTGCGGGCATGTCAGCCGACGCCTACCACATCACAGCCTCTCATCCAGAGGGTCTCGGAGCATGCCTCGTTATGCAGAACGCTCTCGACGATGCTGGCTTGAATCCTGAAGACATCGACTACATCAACGTACACGGCACGTCAACCCACGTGGGCGACATCTCTGAGGCCAAGGCCATCAAGCAGGTGTTCGGCGAGGCTGCCTACAAGCTCAACATCAGCTCTACAAAGTCAATGACTGGCCACCTTCTCGGTGCTGCCGGCGCTGTGGAGGCTCTCATCTCTGTGCTTGCAGTGAAGAACGACATCGTTCCGCCTACCATCAATCACGAGGAAGACGACATGGATCCCGAGCTCGACTACAATCTCAACTTCACCTTCAACAAGGCCCAGAAGCGTGAGATTCGTGCTGCATTGAGCAACACATTCGGTTTCGGCGGTCACAACGCATGTGTAATATTCAAGAAATATGCTGAGTAATCTCATCGACAGAATGAAGCTCCCTTTCCGCAAGGACAAGGAGCTTTATTTGTCTTTACGCCAAATCATAGGTTTCTACCCTCACGACATAAGCTACTACAAGCTCGCGCTGATGCACAAGAGCATGTACAAGCGCAACGCCAAGGGCAAGCCGGTCAATAACGAGCGCCTCGAGTTCTTGGGCGATGCCATTCTCGACGCCACTGTGGGCGACATCGTCTACCGTCATTTTCCCGGCAAGCGTGAGGGATTTCTCACTAACACGCGCTCCAAGCTCGTGCAGCGCGACACTCTCAACCGCCTTGCCCAGGAGATGGGCATTAACCAGCTCATTCTCTCAAGCGGACGCTCCTCGTCGCACAACTCGTATATGGGGGGCAACGCTTTCGAGGCTCTCGTAGGCGCAATATATCTCGACCGTGGCTACGACGCCTGTATGGAGTTCATGCGCAATCGCATTCTGGCACAAATGATAAACATCGACAAGGTTGCTTATAAGGAAGTAAACTTCAAGAGCAAGCTCATCGAATGGAGCCAGAAGAACCGTGTGCGCATTGACTTCCGTGTGTTGTCGCAGGAGAAGGACAAGACAGGGTCGCCGGTATTCAAGTATCAGGTGGTACTCGAGAGTGTGGAGGGCTGCTGCGGACAGGGCTATAGCAAGAAGGAGAGCCAGCAGCTTGCCTCCAAGCTCACGCTTGAGAAGCTGCGCAAGGAGCCGCAGTTCATCGACCAGGTGTTTGCAGCCAAGACCGACCGCACCAAGATGGAGGAGGAGCCCGTAGAGAACGTGCCGTCAACGGAGCAGACTGCCGACGACTTCATCATCCTAAATCCTGAGGTGGAGGCCAATGCCGAGGCTGCCGTGGAGGCGCTCAACCGCGGCAAGAGGAAACGCGAGCGCCGCTCGCCTATGTACCGCAAGGACAGCGTTGATGCTGCCGGCGATAAGGCTGAGACGGATGAAGAGAAGTCTAAGGTTGTTGAAGCCAAGTCGCAGGAGGATGGCGCGGCAGCCGGAAAGCTTGACCTCGAGAGTAAGGAGTTCGACTTGAGCCACATCTCTGCTCGTGAGCAGAGCCGTGAGGACATCATTGCCGCGGCTGAGGCCGCAGCTTTCGCTGAAGAATAAGCGACGCGAATTTTTATAGAAAGATTATTGCAGTCCGCTAAAACTTTAAACAGCATGAATATCCTATCCGCAATGCCTATAAATGGGTGTTGCGGATAGTTTTTTTACCCAATATACTAATGATATTGTGTCTTAATTGCCCCGAATAAATATCATCTGGTTTATAATATTCTTCCGCTATAATGCCTTAATGCGCAATATTTTGAGTAACTTTGCAATCAGAAATTCAGGATTTTTATTTTACGAGAAGCTGCCCGGTGTCTTCAATCAAGAGAACTGTCGTGAGCGACAGTCTGCTTGCACGCATGGCTGGGGAAGACGATGGCGTAGCGTCGGATTTGATTCTAATCCACTCATATCCACTTTTTAAACAACATTTTTATATTGAAGACATTTGAAGAATTGGGCGTTAGCGAGAACATACGCAAGGCCATCGAGGAACTGGGCTTCGAGCATCCGATGCCAGTACAGGAAGAAGTTATACCATATCTGCTGTCAAGCGGCAACGACGTCATCGCCCTGGCACAGACCGGAACGGGCAAGACAGCCGCCTTCGGCATACCGCTCCTGCAGCGCACCGACCCAGCCGACCGCACGACACAGGCCATCGTGATATCGCCCACACGCGAGCTCTGCCTACAGATAGCCGACGACCTGAAGTCGTTCGCCAAATACATAAAGGGCATCAACATCGTTGCCGTCTATGGCGGCACGTCCATCATCAACCAGATACACGCCCTGAAGCACGGCGCACAGATAATCGTTGCCACCCCGGGACGCCTCATCGACCTCATGCACCGCGGCGCGGCGAAGCTCGACGGCGTGAAGAATGTGGTGCTTGACGAGGCTGACGAGATGCTCAACATGGGATTCTCGGACAGCATAAACGAGATATTCGACAATGTGCCTGCCGACCGCAACACCCTGCTCTTCTCTGCCACCATGAGCAAGGAGATAGAGAAGATAGCCCTGAACTACCTGCACGACCACAAGGAGATTGTCGTTGGCTCGCGCAACGAGGGAGCGGAGAACGTGAACCACATCTACTATATGGTGAGCGCAAAGGACAAGTATCTTGCCCTGAAGCGCATTGTCGACTACTATCCGCGCATATACGGCATAGTGTTCTGCCGCACCAAGGCGGAGACGCAGGAAGTTGCCGACAAGCTCATACGCGACGGCTACAACGCCGAGCCGCTGCATGGCGACCTCTCGCAGCAGCAGCGCGACATCACCATGCAGAAGTTCCGCCAGCACATAACGCAGATTCTCGTGGCCACTGACGTGGCAGCCCGCGGACTTGACGTTGACGACCTCACTCACGTCATCAACTACGGTCTTCCTGCCGACACCGAGAGCTACACGCACCGCTCCGGACGCACTGGACGTGCCGGCAAGAAGGGCACATCCATCAGCATCATCCACACCAAAGAGAAGGGAAAGGTGCGCGCCATTGAGAAGATTATTGGCAAGGAGTTTGTGGACGGCACGTTGCCTACACCTCAGGAGATATGCTCAAAGCAGCTGTTCAAAGCCATTGACGAGATAGAGAAGGAAGACG
>CALBYK010000379.1 GCA_937889855.1 uncultured Prevotella sp. | reverse complement strand
GTGAGCGTCAACTTCCCTGCCCCTAAAGGGCCTGTTGCCACGTCGGCCATTGACAAACAACCAACAACAACATCACCAAAGGAAACGAAATGAGAACATTCAGAATAGGCGGCATCCACCCCAATGACAACAAGTTGTCGGCAGAAAGCGCCACCATCGTGGCTGAGCTTCCCAAGCAGGCCGTATTCCCGTTGTCACAACATATCGGAGCTCCAGCAAAGCCTGTAGTAATGAAAGGCGACCACGTCAGGGTCGGGACTCTCATAGCAGAGGCTGGAGGATTTGTGTCGGCTCCGGTCTACAGCAGTGTGTCAGGCACGGTGTTCAAGGTGGACGCGGCTGTCGACGCATCTGGATACCGCAAGCCTGCCATAATCATAAATGTAGAAGGCGACGAATGGGAGGAGTCGATTGACCGCTCCAACAACCTCGAGCGTCTCGAGAACCATCCCGAGCTTACGCCTGAGGAGATAGTAAACCGCATAAAGTGGGCTGGCGTCACGGGCATGGGCGGAGCCGGATTCCCGACGTTCATAAAGCTCACGCCTCCTCCGGGCATGAAGGCGGAGTGCATCATTGTCAACGCTGTGGAGTGCGAGCCTTACATCACGGCCGACTACCGCCTCATGATGGAGCATGCCGATGAGATACTCGTCGGTACAGCCCTGCTAATGAAGGCTGCCAAAGTGGACCACGCATATATAGGCATTGAGGCCAACAAGCCTGAAGCCATCGACTTGTTCCAGCGCAAGACGAAAGAGAACAACAGCATTGAGATTGTGCCGCTGAAGAAGAAATATCCACAGGGCGGAGAGAAACAGCTCGTCGATGCCGTGATTGGACGACAGGTTCCTGCGCCTCCTGCCATACCTGTGAGCGTGGGAGCCATTGTGCAGAACGTAGCCACCACATTCGCCGTCTATGAGGCTGTGATGAAACACAAGCCTCTCTTTGAGCGATACACAACGGTCACCGGAAAGGAGATGGCAAAGCCAAGCAACTTCCTCGTGCGCATGGGCACACCGGCAAGACAACTCATCGACGCGTGCGGCGGTCTGCCCGTAAGCGACAACAAGGTTCTCTCTGGCGGACCAATGATGGGCAAGGCACTCATAAGCATTGACGCTCCTGTCGTGAAAGGAACCAACAGCATCACTGTTCTCAGCGGACGCGAGGCCTACCGCCACAAGCCAGGACCATGCCTGCGCTGCGCCAAGTGTGTGGACGTGTGCCCTATGGGGCTGGAGCCTTATCTACTGGCGACGGCAGCGTCCCTTAAGATGTGGGACAAGTGTGAGGAAGAGCTCATCACTTCGTGCATCGAGTGCGGCTCATGCCAGTACACGTGTCCTGCCTACCGCCCGTTGCTGGACAACATAAGGATTGGCAAACAAACCGTGACCGGAATTGTCAAGGCACGGAAGAAATAGCCGCGACACTACATTTCAACATTTCAACACTTAATATCTCTGACATAGATGTCAAACCTAATAGTATCACTCTCGCCACACATACATGGTGGCGACAACACGAAGCGCAACATGTACGGTGTCATCTTCGCTCTGGTGCCTGCACTGCTCGTGTCATTCTTCTACTTCGGCATTGGCGCTGTGATAGTGTGCCTCTCAAGCGTGGCGGCATGCATGTTCTTTGAATGGGCCATAACCAAGTTTATGCTCCACCGCGAGCCAACACTCGGCGATGGCTCGGCCGCCGTTACCGGACTGCTGCTCGGCATGAACCTGCCAAGCAACATGCCGGTGTGGATTATAATCATTGGCGCGCTCGTAGCCATCGGCATCGGCAAGATGACGTTCGGCGGACTGGGCTGCAACCTCTTCAACCCGGCTCTCGTGGGCAGATGCGTGCTGCTCGTCAGTTTCCCTGCACAAATGACGTCATGGCCCGTAGAGGGACAGCAGTTCAGCTATACCGACGCCACGACGGCTGCCACACCGCTAAGCATCATGAAGCATGCCATAACGTCAGGTGATGCCACCGTGCTCGACTCCATGCCAAACTCACTGCACATGCTTCTCGGCAACAACATCAACGGAGGTGCCGGAACGATTGGCGAGATTTGCGCTCTGGCTCTCATCATCGGACTGGCATTCATGCTCTGGAAACGCATCATCACATGGCATATACCCGTGAGCATCATCGGCTCGGCATTTGTCTTTGCTGCTATACTGCATGTGTGCAATCCCGT
>CALBYK010000378.1 GCA_937889855.1 uncultured Prevotella sp. | reverse complement strand
CGGTCTCGCGGTCGGGATCGGCCATCAATACATGGTGCAGACCATCAGCTAACGCCACGGCATCAACGCAATAAGCCTTGTTCACCATAGCGGAGAACGAGTCGAGAGATACCGACACGTTTTCCTTCTTCTCTTGACACGAACACAATACACCTGCCACGAGAAGACACAACATCAAGAGCTTTTGAATATTCACTTTTGCTGTATTCAAAAACAAAACGTTTATTTTATTTAATGACAATCTTGCGAGTTGCCTTATTGCCTACCTGCACGATGTAGACACCCTTAGGCAGGTTTAGATCATAACTCTTGTCCTGACTGTCTATTTTAGCCTTGAGCACAGGCTGTCCTCCAGCCACGTTGAAGACTCTAAGCACCAATCCATCGGCACCTGTAATGCGCAGGACAGAACCGTTGACAATAATGGCAACCTTTCCGAAGTCGTTGTCAACGGTTTCCGCAGACATCATTTCGTTCGCCATAACCTTAGCTGGTGTAACCATGATGAAGGCTGCGGCAATAAACAAAGAAAGTAGATATTTCGCCATATACTGTATTTTTGTTATTCATTTCATATTTATATGGGTGCAAAGATAGGCATTTTTTGATAATTTGTGCCAGTCAGTAATCGCTTAGCCTTATCTCGTTAACCATATTTAACACGCACACCTCACTTCACGTCCACTGTCATTCCCTCGTTTGTCAGCCGTGAGTTGGCAAACACCTCCTGGGCCTCCTTGAGGAGCAGCTGCTCGCCATCGTACTTCGAGCTGTAATGTCCGAGGAGCAGCTGTCCGGCGTTGGCGTCGCGAGCCACCTGTGCCGCCTGCGCGGCGGTGCTGTGGAAATACATGCGGGCACGGTCGGCATCGGCAGTGCAGTAGGTCGACTCGTGGTAGACGCACGTCACGCCCTTCACCCTTTCGGCGAGGTCAGGCAGGTAGCACGTGTCGCTCAGATAGGCATAGCTGCGCGGTGAGGCGGCTGGCATGGTGAGGCGGCTGTTTGGAATCTCGCGGCCCTCGTCGTCAATCCATGAGGCACCGTTCTTGATGTTGTTTATCTGCGACGTGGGGATGTGGTAGAAGTCGATCATGTCGCGGCGGATGTGGGGCAGCGTGGGTTTCTCGCGGAAGAGGAAGCCGCAGCAGGGCAGGCGGTGCTTCAACGGGACCGACTCAACGGTGAGGCTGCGATCCTCGTAGACAACCTGCTGGCGCGTCGTGTCGACGGCGTGGAACTGTATCTCGTAGTCGAAGTCGGTGCAGAACGTCGAGAGCAGCATGTCGAGCACGGGCTTAAATTCCTTCGGAGCATAGATGGCGAGTGGCATCGTGCGTCCCAGCAGGCCGAACGACGAGAGCATACCTATCAGTCCGAAGCAGTGGTCGCCGTGGATATGCGAGATGAAGATGGCTACAATCTTGTTGAAGCCTATGCGCGAGCGGCGCATCTGCGTCTGCGTGCCCTCGCCGCAGTCTATCATGAACTGCTTGCCGCGCAGCTCCACTACCTGCGACGACGGGTTGTGGCGCAGCGTGGGCAGGGCGGAGCCGCAGCCGAGTATGTGGATTTTGAATGGTTCCATTGGCTATTTTTATAGAGAAGGCGGTTTTACTTCTGTCTCTTGAACGTGAAAATTCCCCGTTGGTTCTCGATGTAGAGCGAGTCGGCTCCAAGTGAGGTGATGTCGAACGTGTCGCGGTTGAGGAGGAGTTGCCCGTTGAGTATCTTCCACGATGTCCAGGGATTGGTCTCCGCCTTGACGCTTGAGCGCACGGTGCCGCCCTCCTCTATCTCGAAGTTCTTGTCCAGGCTTGTCCAGTGGCCGAGGAGCGAGGTGACGTTGATGACGCGGTCGGCTATTAGCTCGCCGTCCACCTTCTGTCCTGTAACGGCCACCTTGTCGCCAGCCATGAGTCCACCCTCGACGTGCGACACCATGCCTCCCCCGGTTCCGTCCTCGTCGTATTCGGCGTCGAGGATGGTGTATGTGAGCGTGTCGCCGGCGTCGGTGACGAGCTCGAGCGAGTGCATCGACGTGCCATCGCCGCAAATGCCGTAGACGGTGGAGTCGGCAGTCAGCTCCTGCTGGCTTGCGTCAGCCTGTGGTTTCTCTTTCTTAGCGTTGCATCCGGCGAGGACAAGGAGCATCGCCGACACAATGAAAATTCCTATGTTTTTCATAATTCGCATTTATTTCATCCCGCTTATCCGTGGCGGAGGTCTCCGGCCTCCGCTGCAAGCATGCAGGAATAATATTAATATAAAGGATTGCACCCCATTGGATGCTGCGGAGACCGGAGACCTCCGCCACGTTTTTATTTCTCCTGTGCCTTCGCCTCGTTCCACAGCGCGTCCATCTCGCCGAGGGTCATGTCCTTCAGTGGCCTGCCGGCGCGGATGGAGTGCTCCTCGATGTAGTTGAAGCGGCGTATGAACTTGGCGTTGGTCTTCTCGAGAGCGGTGTCGGGGTTTATCTTGTAGAGCCGTGCGGCGTTGATGAGCGAGAAGAGGAAGTCACCGAGCTCCTCGGTTGACCTATCCTTGTCTTCCCGACGCAGCTCAGCCTCAAGCTCGCCGAGCTCCTCGTGCACCTTTCCCCACACGTCGCCCTTGTCTTCCCAGTCGAAGCCCACGTTGCGTGCCTTGTCCTGTATGCGGTAGGCCTTGATGAGCGATGGCAGGGCGTCAGGCACGCCCGAAAGCACGCGCTTGTTGCCGTCCCTCTCGCGCAGCTTTATCTGCTCCCAGTTTTCTATCACCTGCTGGGCGGTCTTCACCTCCTCCGACTCGTCGCGCTCCGAGTGGTCCTCGCCGTAGGGCAGCGGCTTGGGCTGGGGCGCTCCCACCTGCGATGGATGGTAGACGTGTGGGTGGCGGAAAATGAGCTTGTCGACGAGCTTATTGCACACGTCGGCGATGTCGAACTGCTCCTTCTCCTGCCCTATCTTGGCGTAGAAGCACACGTGCAGCAGCACGTCGCCCAGCTCCTTGCAGATGTTGGGCTCGTCGTCCTTCATTAGGGCATCGCACAGTTCGAAGGTTTCCTCTATGGTGTTGGGGCGCAGCGACTCGTTGGTCTGCTTGCGGTCCCAAGGGCATTTCTCACGCAGCACGTCGAGCACGTCCAAAAGACGGCCGAATGCTTTTAGCTTTTCTTCTCTTGTATGCATTTGATTAAATATTTACTAAAGACAAAGGTAGTCATTATATTTGGTTTACGACCAAAGATACAACAAAAAAAATCAATTTGCGTCACAACTGCATAATGTCCTTCACCTCTTCTTCCGACAAGGATTGGCGCACAACCTGCCCACGATAAGGCTTTGCGGACAGGCACTGTATGAAGTCCTTATTCTGTCGTATCTCAGAAACCTTGAAGATGTCATAAATGCTGCCGTCTACATTAACCTTTTTTTTAACCCGTTGGCGGAATTAATTTAGTGCATACTTAATTCTGCCAATTGGCTTAT
>CALBYK010000377.1 GCA_937889855.1 uncultured Prevotella sp. | reverse complement strand
AGTCGTTTACGGAGGCTCAGAAGATAAACTTTACTGACAAGTATTTCCGTCGTGACATAGGTCAGGATTTGTAATGTGTGCATAGGGTGCAGTGCCCGATATTATTAGGAAGGTATCTAACTGGGAACTAAAGGCGAGGGTCGGCAGTTCTCAGTTAGACGTTTTTATGCATGATACATGATGTTTGTGAATTAGATGTCATACATTTTAATTTAAAGAAAACTTATTGAATAATGATTATAAAAAGATTCCAGAATAGAGTGGCAGAGAGCCGTTTGGCATTACCGTTCACTGGTATATATGCTTTTGTCGTATGTGCTGTGGGGGGATTGTTTGCCTGCCAGCTGTGGGTGCAGTTTGTTTTGCTGGCGTTGTCTTCGTTTCTGATGATGGAGCTGAACAATGCCAATGCGCTCATACGTATTTACAGCCGTATGGTATCGTGCTCTTTTCTTGCTCTTGCCGTAATGTCCCATTTCCTTTTTGTCGACATTCGTTGTGGTATAGTACAAGCGTGTTTCATAGCTTTCTACATATTCATGTTTAGTGCGTATCAAGACAGTCATGCCGTAGGCAAGATACTTTATGCTTCTCTGATGCTTGGCATTGCAAGCAGCATGTTTGTGCAGGTGCTCTACTTTGTGCCTGTGATATGGATACTGTTGGCTACCAACATCATGGTTCGCAATTTCCGCATTTATGTAGCGTCTATATTTGGTCTTGTTATGCCTTATTGGTTTATTGGTGCCTACTATATATATATAGGACAGCCAGAGGCTTTGCTTGGACATTTTGAGCAGTTGTCGCAGTTTGGTAGTGTTGCAGCGTGGCGTAATATGCCTCTGTTGCAGATAGTTACTGTGGCTTATGTCGTTTTGCTTTCCGTGGTTGGCATGATTCATTTCCGCCTTAACAACTATAAGGACAAGATACGTACACGCATGCTGTTTGAGACTTTCTCCTTCATGGCTATTCTCACCATTCTGTTCCTTGTGTTGCAGCCACAGCACGTCAGCTATCTGCTGGCTCTTCTTATTGTCAGTACGGCACCAATGATAGGTCATTACATAGCTTTGACGCATACGCTTGTTACAAATCTTTCGTTTTATGTGATGCTTGCAGCTACTGTTGTGCTTACATTTCTTAACATACTGATGCCGTTATGAGTTTTCTTGTAGATTGGGGTTACTGGGGCATGTTGGTGGCAGCGTTTTTTGCTGGCAGTTTTTTCCCGTTCAGTAGTGAGGCCGTTATGGTTGGATTACAGGCAGCCGGTTTGGATCCGTTGACTCTTGTTATTTATGGTACTGTAGGCAACGTGCTTGGCTCTCTATTCAATTATGGCGTAGGACGAATGGGCAAGTTGGAGTGGATAGAGCGTTATTTGCATGTTAAGCGCGAGAACCTTGACAAGGCTCAGCGTTTTGTCGGAGGGCGTGGCGCATGGATGGGTTTCTTTGCTTTCTTGCCTATCCTTGGAAGTGCAATAACTATATTGCTCGGCCTTATGAAGGCCAATTTTGCAATAACGTTGCTTAGTGTCAGTGTCGGCAAATTTCTTCGCTATATGTTGCTTGTCTATGGAGTATCTTTTATTTTTTAGATGAAGTTTTAGACGTTCATTGCCCCACATTTGGGGCATTGCCCTTTTTTCTTAAGCTTGACTCCGCAATTTCCGCACCTGTATCTATAGAAATTGTTCTTTGCATATTGTCGAATTGCATAGGCAAAGTACAAGGCAAGAAACAAATAACCTATATAGTAGAGTGTTGATATGCTGAATATTATGTAGTTGGCTGCGCACACAGCAGCAAGTCCGCAGAGGTAAAGCACGGCATGCGCAGATGGTAATTTGTGCATAACGTCATCAACCGTAGCCAATGCCATTATAATCATAGCCCATACAGAAGTAAGGAAGATTGACAGTATAGGCGGGACTGAGAAAGGGTTCAGCGACGGATGATAATAGAAATGGCGCCATATTTCGGGCGCAAACATCTGAATACTTGAGTAGAAGGTTGCCGCTGTCGCTACAGTCAACGCGAGAAGTGTAGGATAAAACGAGTCGATGTCGTTGAAGTGTACAGCCTTCACACGTTTCTGCCGTATGCTGTGCACAAGATAGCTTATGGCTATGACACTTATTATTATAAGGAAAATGAGCAGGTGTGTGTCGGAGAAAGTGGATATGAACTTGGATATAGGGTCGGCCGGCGCCACAGCGGGCAGCAATTT
>CALBYK010000376.1 GCA_937889855.1 uncultured Prevotella sp. | reverse complement strand
GAGCGGTCGGTACTTGTGATGCCGAGCTTCTGCTTGAGCGCCTGACACTTGGGGCAGTCGGTCCAGCAGTCGAGAGCTGGGTTGCCAGCCTCGTCGCCTCCAAGATGTATGTATTTGGACGGGAAGATGTCGGCAAGTTCCTTGAACACGTTGCCAAGAAACTCATAGGTGAAGTCGTTGCCAGGACAAAGCAGCTCGTTGGACACGCCGCAGGTGGTGCGTATGGGCACCTGGCGCTGATGGCACGTGAGTTCGGGGAACACACTTATAGCGGCTACCTCATGTCCAGGCATCTCAATCTCGGGCACAATCTCTATATGGAACTTTGCCGCATAAGCCACAAGCTCGCGCATCTGCTCCTGGGTGTAATAGCCTTTGTAGGGAGCCTGTATGTCGTCCTGACCCCAACGTGACGAGGCAAGCCTGGTCGTCGACGAGATGCAGGTGCAGGGCGTTGAGCTTGTAACGTGCCATCTCTGGTATGAATGCCTTCAGCTCATCAAACGGGATGAACGTGCGGGCGGGGTCAACCATAAGCTCACGCACGTGTGTACGTGGAGTGTCCTTGATGGTGAGCTGCGGAATGGCGTCAACACAGTCCTTTGTGCCAGAGCCACGAAGTATTTGGTCGAGCGTCATCAGACCCCAGAACACGCCGCGCTGTGTCTTGCCGTTGATGCTCACCTCGTCTCCCTTTACCTGAAGAGTGTAAGCCTCATCGTCATCGAGCGAGGGGTCAAGGGCGAGCACAAGGCGCACGCCACGCTGGCGGCTGTTGACAACATTGCCTATGCGATTCGTGAGAATGTCGCGGGCCTGCTCCACCTCACTGGCAAGGACATGGCTTTTGCCGTCCATCTTGGGGGTCATTATGTTCCATGCAGTATGGACGTTTACGGCTTTTGCTCCCTTTGACATGCTTATCTCTGATGGATACGGGGTGAGACATGTCAGCGGGTCGCTCACCTCGCTTGCCATCTTGGGCTCGGCATAGAAACGGCTCCAGCCTGCGGCCTTACGGTATGCGCCCTCGCTGCCTTTAGGAACAACAAGACGCACGGTGCCGGGGGCGATGCCGTAGAACGACGACACCGCCGCCTTTGGCGGAACCTTGGAATCGACCTTTACTGTCTTCAGTCCCGTCATACGTGCGAAGGCATACTCACCTATGACCGGACTGCCTTCAATGGTAAGCACCGTCATGCTCTTGCAGCCAGAGAAAGCGGCAGCTCCGACGCTTGTGACGGATGCCGGGATGGTGATGTCTTGAAGTTTATCGCAAGCGAAGAAAGCCTGCGAGCCGATGGTCTTCAATGCCTTCGGCAATATGACGTGCTCAAGCTGGTGGCGCGAATGGAACGCGTTCTTCGGAACATCCTGGCTCTTGGCGTCGCTGAGGTCAATGCTACGGGTCTGGAAACAGAGATCGCGCAACTGGCGGTAGTCGCTGTTGTTGTCTGTGGAAAGCTCGCCTGTCAGCTTAAGGCTTACAGCCATCGACTTCTGTTCCGGCTTCAAGTCGTCCATACGTGCGACGGTTTGTGCCGACAATGCCGCAGAGATGATTGTGGCGGCGGATAGTAGAAAGATTCTTTTCATTGTTTGTTATGATTGTTGGTTTTTATCTACACAAATGATTTAGTGTTGTGCAAATATAAGTCTTATAATGTTAATGTACAAATTTAACGACTATAAAATTGGCAAGGCACGAAAAAACTCCTGCCTGGCTATCCTTTCAGATAACCAGACGGGAGTTTTCCTATAATGTTACAATGTAATGTTGTTAATTACAGTTGTGCAAGCTCCACAACCTTGTCAACCGCAGCCGACAATCCATCCTTGTTCTTGCCGCCTGCCTGGGCAAAGTGAGGCTGACCACCGCCACCACCCTGGATGAGCTTGGCTGCCTCGCGCACCATCTTGCCGGCGTTGAGCTGACGGTCCTTCACGAGGTCGTCGCTGATAGCAACGTTGAGCATTGGCTTGTCATGAGCCACTGTGCCGACAACGGCCAGCATATTTTCTGTCACGGCCTGACGCAGTTTGAACATAAGGTCCTTGGCAGCAGCCGGCTCCATAGGCAACACGGCGGTGACGAGTTTCACGCCGTTCACCTCGCGTGCCTTCGCGATAAGCTCTGTCTTGGTGCGCTCCACGGCCTGTGCCTGGAACTGCTCGATGTTCTTCTTCATCGCGTCGTGCTCCTCGATGTACTTGCCGATGACGGCCTGCAGATCCTTGGCGTTGTTGAAGAGGGCGCGGATGGCCTTCATGCCGTCCTCGATGTTGTAGATGAGTTCCTCGCACTCCTTGCCTGTCTTGGCCTCGATACGGCGTATGCCGGCGGCAACGCTGCTCTCGGAGATAATCTTGAAGAAGCCGATGCGGCCCGTCGACTTGGCATGGATGCCGCCGCAGAACTCGCAGCTCGGTCCGAAACGCACCACGCGCACCTTGTCGCCATACTTCTCGCCGAAGAGAGCGATGGCTCCGAGCTTCTTGGCCTCCTCAAACGGAGTGTCGCGGTGCTCGTCGAGCGGAAGATCCTGACGGATGAGGTCGTTCACAAGACGCTCCACCTTGCGCAGTTCCTCGTCTGTAACCTTCGAGAAGTGGGAGAAGTCGAAGCGCAGTGTCGTAGGCGACACGAATGAACCCTTCTGCTCCACATGGTCGCCGAGCACCTGCTTCAGAGCGTAGTCGAGCAAGTGAGTGGCTGTGTGGTTGGCTGCCGAGGCGTCGCGCGCGTCAACGTCTACACATGCCATGAAGTCGGCCTCGGGATTCTTCGGAAGTTCCTTTACGATGTGTACAGACTGTCCATTCTCGCGCTTTGTGTCGATGATGTTCACTGTCTCATCCTCGCTCACGAGAACGCCCGTATCACCTACCTGACCACCCATCTCTCCATAGAACGGAGTAGAGTCGAGCACAATCTCGTAGTATGTATTCTTCTTCTGTGTCACCTTGCGGTAGCGCAGGATGTGACACTCGTATTCGGTATAGTCGTAGCCCACAAACTGCTGCTCGCCCTCGCGCAGGTTCACCCAGTCTGAGTTCTCGACGGCGGCGGCGTTGCGCGCGCGCTCCTTCTGCTTCTGCATCTCGGCGTTGAACTCTTCCTCATCCACCGTGAAACCGTTCTCGCGGCAAATAAGTTCAGTAAGGTCCAATGGAAAACCGTAGGTGTCGAACAGGCGGAATGCCTGAACGCCGTCGAGCTGTGTCTTGCCCTCTTTCTTCAGCTCGTCCATTGCATTGTTGAGAAGATTGATGCCCTTCTCAAGGGTGCGGAGGAACGAGTCTTCCTCTTCCTTGATGACGTGGAGGATGAGGTCGTTCTGTGCCTTCAGCTCAGGGAAGGCGCCGCCCATCTCGCGTGTCAATACCGGAATGAGCTTGTAGATGAATGCCTCCTTCTGTCCGAGGAACGTGTAGGCGTAGCGCACGGCACGGCGAAGAATACGGCGGATAACATAACCGGCCTTGGCATTTGAGGGCAACTGGCCGTCGGCAATTGAGAATGCCACGGCACGCAAGTGGTCGGCGCATACGCGCATTGCCACATCGGTGTCCTCGCTCTCGCCGTACTTCAGGCCCGTGATGGCCTCCTCTTCCTTGATGATAGGCTGGAAGATGTCGGTGTCGTAGTTGGAATGCTTGTCCTGCATGGCGCGCACAAGGCGCTCGAAACCCATACCGGTATCGATAACGTGCATTGGCAGCGGCACGAGCGAGCCGTTGGCCTTGCGCTCATACTGCATGAACACGATGTTCCAAATCTCTATCACCTGCGGGTCGTCCTTGTTGACGAGCTCGCGGCCGGGCACCTTGGCTTTCTCCTCGGGCGTGCGCGAGTCGAGGTGGATTTCCGAGCAAGGACCGCAAGGACCCGTATCGCCCATTTCCCAGAAGTTGTCGTGCTTGTTGCCGTTGATGATGTGGTCGGCGGGCACGTGCTTTGCCCAATATGATGCAGCCTCGTCGTCGCGCTCCAAGCCCTCTTCCTTCGAGCCTTCGAACACTGTCACATATAGGTCGGCAGGATTGAGCTTCAGAACGTCAACAAGATATTCCCAGGCATAGTCGATGGCACCCTCCTTGAAGTAGTCGCCAAAGGACCAGTTGCCGAGCATCTCAAACATGGTGTGGTGGTAGGTGTCGTGACCTACCTCCTCAAGATCGTTGTGCTTGCCGCTCACGCGGAGACACTTCTGAGTGTCGGCACGACGGCGCGGTTCCGGGTCGCGAGTGCCGAGAATGATGTCCTTCCACTGGTTCATACCGGCATTGGTGAACATCAACGTTGGGTCATCCTTGATTACCATCGGTGCACTGGGCACGATGGTATGTCCTTTCGACTCGAAAAACTTCTTGAACGAGTCGCGGATTTCATTAGCTGTCATCATATTTATAATATTATAATTTTGTTTTTAAATTCTTCCTAAAACGTTTGCAAAGGTACGCCGTTTTGGTTATTTTTGCAAATAAATTTTCGATTAATATGGCATTGAATACCAACAAGAACGTGAAATTATACTACTCAATAAAGGAGGTGGCGGCAATGTTCGACGTGCGCGAGTCGACCCTGCGCTATTGGGAGACGGAATTTCCGCATCTCAAGCCAAAGACCGTGGGGCAGAACGTGCGGCAATACACCGAGAAGGACATCGAACAGATACGCCTTATACACAATCTCGTCAAGGTGCGCGGTTTCAAGCTGTCGGCGGCGCGCAAGATGATGAACAAGAACCGCACAGGCGTTGACAAGAATGCCGACATACTCGCCACACTGATATCCGTGCGCGACGAATTGAAGGAACTGAAGAGACAGATTGACGGGTTGGTATAGCAGCAAACATTAACATACCATCAACGGGCATTAACAACTTATTATTTTGTCATTAATGCCCGTTAATTATTTGTTTGCATTTATATCTATTTCTACTTTCCACACGTAGCAAACCACCACATACATTAGTCTAACGGACAAAAACATCAACATCAATGAAGCAAGACGAGCAACAATTCGCCGACCTCGTGCGGCGCAACCGAAG
Organism: uncultured Prevotella sp.; assembly: GCA_937889855.1. Taxonomy (GTDB): domain Bacteria; phylum Bacteroidota; class Bacteroidia; order Bacteroidales; family Bacteroidaceae; genus Prevotella. Next base: position 2,630 of record CALBYK010000376.1, on the reverse strand, counting down.
CACCATCTACACCGTGTGCTACATGTTCTCAAAGGACAATGACGAGGTGGCGGACATGTTCCAGGAGGTGCTTATAAAACTTTGGAACGGCATGGAGTCGTTCAACGGGCGCAGCGACATCAAGACTTGGATTTACCGCGTGTCGCTCAACACGTGCATCACCATCGACAACCGAAAGCGGCGACACAACAAGGCGCGACTGTCCATGGACATCGACTATTTCAACAGCCGCGAGGTGAAGTCGGAACAGGCTCAGTTTCTCCACCGCCGCATCTGCCGGCTGCAACCGCTCGACCGTGCCATCGTGTTGCTATGGCTTGAAGACATAAGCTACGACGAGATTGCAGCCATCATTGGCATTACAGCTAAAAACGTGTCGGTGCGCCTCGTCCGCATACGCGAGCAACTGAAACGTATGAACGACAATAGTGAAACCATTTAAATTCAATAAATATGGAAAATAGCAACAACACCTCCGAACTCGACCTCATGCGACAGCAGATGGCAGCATTCAAACAGCAACTTGAGCAACAGGATATCGTCAATGAGCGACTGCTCTCCGAATCGATGAAGAAAAAGATGTCATGGATAAAGGCATTCATTGTAGCCGAGATCATATCACTACCTCTCATCATGCTTGTGCTCATATTGGCGAAGAGCATATTTGACCTCACTTGGTGGAGCATTGCAGCGATGGCTTTCATGTGTGCATTCGACGTGTGGTGGGACTACCGCATCAACATCCAGTGCATGAAGGACACCGACTACAACCGCGACAATCTGATATACACCACACAAAAACTGCTCGACATGAAACAACGCCGCGGTGTGCAGATGTGCATATCGCTGCCCATGCTAATTGCCGTAGTAGTGTGCATCGGTTTCGACTTCAACAGCGGAAGCAAGGCTGGCGACACGGAAGCCGTAGCAATCATGATTGGAGGTGGTATAGGTGCCGCAATAGGCATCATCATCGCCTACTTCATATACCGCAAGATGCAGCGCACCAACGACGAACTTATTAGCCAAATAGAGGAGATGACGGCAGAATAGCCGTCATCTCCTCTATTTATATATCATCCTATTCTATTTTTTCAACATTCTCATCGCATTGAGCACTGCCAGCACCGTCACGCCGACATCGGCAAACACTGCCATCCACATATTGCCCAGTCCTACGGTAGCGAGCAACAACACCGCTACCTTCACACCTATGGCAAACACTACGTTCTCGCGTGCTATGCGTATCGTGCTGCGTGCTATCACGATGGCTGTCGCTATTTTAGAGGGTTTGTCGTCCATAAGCACCACGTCGGCTGCCTCAATGGCAGCGTCGCTTCCAAGACCTCCCATAGCAATGCCCACATCGGCACGCTTCAGCACTGGTGCATCGTTGATGCCGTCGCCAACAAACGCCAATGTCTTGCCTTCTGGCTTTTCTGATAGCAACTGCTCCACATACTCCACCTTGTCGGCAGGCAGCAGCTCGGCATGATATTCGTCCAGACCGAGCTTCGCGGCCACGTCCTTGCCCACTGCCTCACGGTCGCCAGTGAGCATTACGGCATTCTCAACACCAAGTTTCTTCAGCTCTGCTATTGCCTCACGGCTATCTTCTTTTATCTTGTCGTTTATCACGATGTGCCCGGCATAACGTCCGTCAACCGCCACATGGATTATAGTGCCTACAAGATGACAGTTGTGGGTCTGCAGACCAATATCCTCCATCATCTTCTGATTGCCCACACACACTGTGCGCCCGTTCACCTTGGCACGTATTCCACGGCCGGCAATCTCCTCAACATCAGTCAGCCGGCAACCGTCGGTAGACTCTTCCGGGAATGCGTCGCGCAGGGCGGCTCCTATCGGATGAGTGGAGAAGTGCTCCACGTGGGCGGCAAGGTGCAGCAGCTCATGCTCGTTGAAGTCAGAAGGGTGAACGGCTTCCACCTGAAACTCGCCGTGGGTGAGCGTGCCGGTCTTGTCGAAAACGACCGTTCCCAATGTAGCAAGGGTGTCCATATATCCGCTTCCCTTCACGAGTATGCCACGACGCGACGCTGCTCCAATGCCTCCGAAGAACGACAACGGAACACTGATGACCAAAGCGCACGGACACGATACCACAAGGAATATCAAGGCTCTATAAAGCCATGCCGGGAAGGCATACAGATAGCCCTCAGAAGAGAACAGCGGCGGAACAATGGCGAGAGCCAAGGCTGCGAACACCACTATCGGGGTATAGACACGGGCAAAACGCGTGATGAACGACTCGCTGCGCGACTTGTGCTCGTCGGCACTCTCCACAAGGCGTATTATCTTCGACACGGTGCTCTCGCCGAAACTCTTCGTTGTCACCACACGTATCACTCCCGTAAGGTTTATGCAGCCCGACACCACATCGTCATCCGCTGTCACCTCGCGCGGCACGCTCTCGCCTGTCAACGCTATTGTGTTGAGCGACGTAGTCCCGTCTATAACCGTTCCGTCGAGAGGAATCTTTTCGCCAGGCTTCACTACTATCGTCTCGCCCACTTTTACTTCTTCTGGTGCCACAACGACAACCTTACCGTCGCGCTCCACATTGGCTGTGTCGGGCCGTATGTCCATCAGATGTGATATGCTTTCGC
>CALBYK010000375.1 GCA_937889855.1 uncultured Prevotella sp. | reverse complement strand
CCACATCGCTGTCCATGATGGCCTTCTCGATGTCGCGTATCTGCTTCTTGTCGAACGGGCGGATGGCGATTGTGCGCGGGTCGGGCACAGTGACGTTGGCAACCTGGTTGAGTGGAACCATTGAGCCCCATGAGCTCACGCGCACTCCGTCGAGTATAGCCACGTTAGCGCGTCCGGCGCGGATGCGTGCCAACTGCTCCTCCAAGTACATGGCACCCATCTCCATGCGCTCTTCGGCAGCGTTCAGTGTTTCTTTTACGTCTATCATAATTTTTATGGTATTTGTTTTTTAAATCGTCTTTTGAACATTCACATTGCAAATTTAATGAAAATACTTGACATTAAGCAAGAATAGCCACAAAATATTAAAATAAAGCTATACGTACTTCAGTATGTCGTCAAGACGTGTAACAACTGCGTCGCATATTGACTCGTCTGCCGGTTTGTCTTCCCACTGCCTACCCTTTATCCAGATGGCATGACAACCGAGCCGGGTTGCCGGCACGATGTCCTTAGTATAAGTGTCGCCTACAACGACAACTTGCGATGCAGGAAGGTCGAGCGCACACACACCAAGCGCGAATATTGCCGGGTTGGGTTTTCTCACTCCCACGACTGCCGACTCTATCACTTCCTTGAAGAATCCGTCAAGATGGGCGTCGCGCAGGACGGTCTTTATATTGCCGTAGAAGTTGGACACCAACACCATTGGCAGCCCAGACTGGCGAAGGCGGTCAAGCACCATACGGTTCTCGTTAAGCAGCTGGTTGGTGACGTCGTTTATATGTGAGGCCACAACCATTGCCGTCTCGTCTATCTCCGGCCCATCCATTTCAAGGCGTGTTGTGAGCGCGGCCTGTCTGTCGGCATCGTCCTTGCCTGTCGGCAAGAGCGGCAATCCGGCGAGAAACTGCAGTTGCAGGCGCAGCTTGGCATACAGCACATCTATAAAGTGGAAGTCGGGGGTTACTATAGGGTTCGCGGCAAGCGCACGCTCGCCGTATACATAAGCGTCGCGGTATGACTGCTTGTCAATGTCAACGCCACAGCTTTGGTAGCCGTCCCATATCACTTCCGACCAGTGGTCGCCACGTGTGTCGAGCGTCCCTCCATAGTCGAATATAACGCCCTTGATTGTTGTTTTTTGCATGGTTTTATCTATTATTGTTATTGTTGCCTATCTTTATCAACAGAATGCCAACTGCTATCCAGAACAGCTCACGCAGGCGCGTGATGAGTCCGGTATACACTCCAAGCGCGCCTGTAAGATGGAGTCCGTCAACAGCAAGCGCCAATCCTCCCTCACGCGAGCCGAGCTGCATAGGGGTAAAGAATATCAGGTTGCTGAAAAGCGACGAGAACGCAAGAATGAGAATGGAGTCGACAACACTCACGTCTGCATTGAATGCCAACAGTATGAGATATATCTCAAAGCTCTGGAGCACGCGAGCCGAGAGCTCGAAAAGAAGCGACGAATAGAACGTGCGCTTGTGCTGCCGGTGGAGCATGGCTATCTGCGAGTCAATTTGCTCAAGCGTGTCCTTCTTCGAGTCGGCGAAGTGGCGTGCCCAGCCTTTTACAAACGGGATGTGCGTAAGCAGGCGTATGCCTTTCTGCGCCATGCCCGTCTTGTAGCCGCGTGAGAAGAAGTATATGCCAAGCATGCAGAAGCACCCTATCACCGCAAGCAAGATTCCCATTGACATGCCTACAGGATTGAAGGCAATATACAGGAATATGGACAGAAACCAAAACCAGAAATGCGAGAAGATGTGCATCATCACGTAGAGTATCACTGACGACGTGGCCTTGCTCACACCGGTATATGGCTTCAGCTCCATTATGCGGTAAGGCTCGCCGCCCATGAGTCCGCATGGCGTGGTGTAGTTGAGGGCGAAGCCGCTGACGGTGAGCTTATACACACGCCAGAACGAGAGTCCCTCACATTTGCCCTCGTCGGTGATTATCAGATACCACGAGAGCGTGTTCACCAAGTAGACCACAAGCCACAGACCGAGAATCAGAGGAAAATATATCCCCACCTTGAGCAGATAGCGCCATATGTCGGTATAGTCCATGTCCATCGTGCACAACATGATGATAATTGACGCTATGCCGAAAGCCATGAAGAAGTTGCGAAACTTGTTGCTCATACGATTTTTATTGTTTGTTTTTATAGCTGTCTATCTTTGCCAACAACTCACAGCACAGACGCTCGTGGCGGTAGTGCATGTAGAAATACACTGCCGAGAAAACAACAACCTCCACAGCCGGATATATCCACGGCTTGCGTACGAGTATGCTTATGAAGAGCGTAATGCTGCGCCAGTTGAACGTGAGGAAATTGGTCCATTTCATCAGCGGCAGACTGCCCTCGCGGAAGTCCTTGCGAAGCTGTTCGGGCAACTGCTCAGGAAAGCGCTGGCGTATGGCGGCCTTCAGTTTCTGGAACCAAGGAGTTGCTTTCTCCTGCTCGCTTGTATAGTTTACATAAAAGAACTGGAACAGTTTCTGCAAAGGCTGTCCCTTCCACGTCATCTGCCGGTATATGTCCACCTGTTTTGAAGCGTCGTCCATCTCGCTGCCCTCCTTGCCCTTAAGGAAGAAGAGGTGTATCTGGCGGTAGTAGTCGGCAAGGCGGCACTGGCGCGCGTGGCACACGAAGCCGCTCACGATGCAGAGCACCCATATCCAAAGTCCCCATTCAGGCATCAGGCGTATGCATATTGCCACGTATATGGATATGAACCAGAAGTCGCCAGCGGCTCCATCGAGTATGCGTCCGAGCGCGCTCTTTTGGTTGGTTAGGCGTGCGAGCTGCCCGTCACAGCTGTCGTACATGTTGGCCCATACAAGCAGCAGGATTCCTATAATGTTTATCTTCATGTCATCGAAGCCAAAACATATGCCAGCTCCGACACCAAGGAATATGGAAAGTATTGTCACCACATTGGGCGTGACATGAAGCATACGGAAGAAGCGTGCCCACTGATATCCTATCGGGCGGTAAAAATAAATGTCAATGTGCTCCTCTGTGTCGGACGACTTGAGGGTTGACTGAAATTCACTGTTACTCATTATTATATTGGTATATTAATTTAGATATGTCGAGCTTTTGCTCGACACTATATTACTGGAGGTGTCGAGCAAAAGCTCGGCACAATCATTATCCCTTCTGCATATTCTTCAATATCGCCATGGCTATATTGAAGGCGGCCTCCTCGCGGCATGGCGCAAAACTTGGCCAGTCGTTGAAGTCGATTATCTTCAGCGTGCCGTCGTCGGCAACCACACAGTCGCCGCCATATACTGGCACACCCAACATGCGGGCTGCCTTGTCGGCCTCCTGCTTGAGCAGGTTGGTGTCGAACTTTATGCCGCGTGCGTCGCCGTTGATAACCTCAAGACCAAACTTAGAGCGATGGCCGCACTTAGACGGATAGAACCAGTAGAAGAAGTCGGTGCCCTCGACACCATAAAACTTGATTAGGTCGCCGCGCAAGTGCTCGTTAATCACCACCGACTCCACGCCGCGCCGCCAGAAGTCAAGCAGCAGTTGGTCGGCCTCCTCTGGAGACTGCACATAGCACGTGTCCTCCTTCTGCTGGGCGCAGCCGTCACCACGCTTAAGCCAGCATGGATAGCCAACACCGTCAGGCATCGCCCCACCTTTCTCTATTATACGGCTCTCGGGGTATGCCACCCCTCCCTCGATAAACATCTCGGTCATGGTGCGACGTATGCAACGCCCCACACCGCGGCTGCTGTTGACAACGGCCTTGCCGCCATGACGCTCAACACGGTCGAGGGCCTCAAGCGCACGCTTGCTGCGCGCCATGCTGAAGAAAGCGTCGACATCGGTATTGGCAGCCTCCTCGTCTGGATTCTCCACCATGCCATTGTCGGCGGCGCGCTGCATGGCAGCCTCAACAGTCTCAGCCTTGGTGTAAAAGTCCTTCTCGCCAAGCATCTCTACCTCAGCGCCGAGAGCTTCGAGGTTGTCCTTCACGGCATTCATTATGGCAGCGTCGTTGTCGACGCAGTTGGGCGAATACTCGTTGCCACGGCACACGCCCACAAGCTTGCGCCCCGCAAGCGGATGCAGGAATGCCTCGGCCTTGGCAATGTCGTCACGGTGGTCAACGTCAAGTATCTTGTCGATAGGATATGCCTCAAGCCTTAGTCCTTCAGCCACGAGCTGGCGCTGGAAGTTGCGCATGCGGCTCATGCCTTGCTCCATACAGTGGTCGAGCACGTCGAGAGCGCGGTCGCCAAGACAATATATTCCGCCAGAGATGAGGTGGTCGCCTGGCTCCTGACTGTCATGGAAGCCCGTGATGCGGGGCAGACTGTGCGAGCCTTGTTTGTCAAGCAAGCTTACGCCGTCGGTATCGGCATATTCCTCAACGCCGACCCACAATGGCTTCTCGTCGTCGACAAAGGGCGTCACCGCCATGCAACCGTCAATATCTTTGGCAGAGGCAAAATGGCGTATGTACTTCTTGAACTCCTCCTCGCGGAATATGGTGTCAACTGTCGTCAGGCAGAAGCGCTCACCGCGTAGATATGGCGACAAAGCGTGGAGGCTGTGCATCGAGCTTGGGGTTGTCTTCACCACAAGGCGCAATGGCACAGGCAGACTGAGAGCCTCTATGTGCTCACGCACAGCCGTGCTCCACTCGTTCACTATCACTACTATCTCAGTGGCCCCGCAATCTACGAAGATACGCAAAAGGCGTTCTATCATGGGCTCACCGCAAACCGGTACAAGAGGTTTGGGCTGCTCCACACCTTCCTGTGACAGGCGGCTGCCTTCTCCTGCTGCTATTACTGCAAATCTCATCTATTTTTATTTCTACGTTTTGCTCAAAAATAATCATGGCTTGCCGGGCTTAACACAGCCTCTGCCAAACCTAAATTCTACAAATCAGTTGTTTAAACGAGTGCAAAGTTACGAGTTTATTTTGATATTCAGACTTATTTCACGGCAGAAATGAAAACCTGGCGCGAAAATAAAGTTTTTGGATAGAGAACAAACAATACGCCCTGAAGGAGCAATAACATTAATACTAAATGCTTTTGCTCCTTCAGGGCACATTAGTTTATGCTGCAGCATAAGAGTGTGTCACGACCCGCCACGGATAAAGCTGCAATATTGCATTTTGACACGCCATCTTCTAAATCTGCATTCCAAGACGCCGCATCTCTGCCTCAACGATGTTTGTCAATTCGACAAACTGCTGCACGGAGAGCTGTTCGGGACGCTTGGTCATGACGTCCTGGGCATAGAACTCAGGTGAAGCATTGCCACCGAATATCTGCCGCAGCGACACGCGGAGCATCTTGCGGCGCTGGTTGAACACTGTCTTCACCACACGCTTGAACAGGCGCTCGTCGCAGCCAAGGTCCATCACATCGTTGCGCGTCATGCGAATGACGGCACTCTTCACCTTTGGAGGCGGGTTGAACACGGTCTCGTCGACGGTGAAGAGATACTCCACGTCATACCATGCCTGAATGAGAACCGAAAGAATGCCGTAAGCCTTGTTGCCTGGCGCCGAAGCGATGCGCAACGCCACTTCACGCTGTATCATGCCAGTGCAGCATGGAATAAGCTCCTTGTAGTCGAGCATCTTGAAGAATATCTGCGAGGATATGTCGTAGGGATAGTTGCCCGTCAACACAAACTGCTTGCCCTCAAAGATGTCGTTGAGGTCCATGCGGAGGAAGTCCTCACCGATGATGTTCTCGCGAAGTTTCGGAAACTTCTCGTTGAGATAAGCCACCGACTCCTTGTCGATTTCAACAGCCTTCACCGGGCGTGGCTTGGTGACGAGAAACTGCGTCATCACACCCATTCCCGGACCTATCTCGAGCACTGGTATATCCGGACAGGCGTCAACCGTGTCGGCGATAGCCTTGGCTATGCCGAGGTCGGTGAGGAAGTGTTGTCCGAGATTTTTCTTTGGTCTTACGGATTTTATCATTCTTCTTTCTTGATATGATTATTCTGCGGTATCCTCCTTACGGTCGTCCACGTTGTCGCCCATTGTCGGAGCAAGCGCAGCCTCGAAGTCGGTGATGCCATTGTTCACCAGGATGTTATACCACTGGATGAGCTTCTTGATGTCCGAGTCGTGGACGCGGTCGCGGTCGTAAGCCGGAAGCACTTCGGCGAAGAAAGCGTGAAGTTCGTCGGCAGAGCACTTCTTGTAGTTGAGCGAGCACTCCTTTGAGCCTTCCTTCTCACCAAGACTCTTGAGAACCTTCCACAATGGAATATCCTCAGCGTCGGTGTACATGGCGATGTCGGCAAGCGATGTAACACGGTCGGAAGCGAAAGCCGGCATACGGCGGTGCGTGGCGTCTATTGCCTCAACGATGAGGTTCATCTTGCCACGAGAAACGAGTTTGTAAAGTCCTGGTTTTCCTGCTATAGAAAGAATTGTTTCCATCTTTTCTTTGTTTTTATTATTTGTATTGTTAGTTGTTAATTATTTTCATTTGGAGGTGTTGAGTTCACGCTCAACACATGAGCCATCCACGTCAAAGCGTTGAGCGGGAGCCCAACGCCTCCAACAGCCGGTCAATCTGCATGTCGAGGTCTGCCACTCCGTCGTTGACGATGTTGAAGCCGCTGCGGCTCACCACCTCGTCCTGCGGCATCTGCGCGTCAATCCACTCGACTGCTTTATCCGGTGTTATATTGTCGCGTGCGACAATGCGGCTCACGCGTATGTCGCGTGGAGCCGTGACACACACAACATGGTCAAAGACGACGCGACGGTCAAAACCGCTCTCAAAGAGTATGGCACTCTCAAGCCATGTCATGCCAGAGGCGATGAAGTCGTCCGCCACCGCAGGATGCACAACATCGTTCACAGCCTGCTTGTTCCGCTCGCTCGCGAGGATGAACTCGGCAAGCACACGCTTCTGCAGCACACCGCCACTGGAATAGACCGCATCGCCCACAAGCCGCCTCAACTGAGACTTCAACGTGTCAGAGCCGCGCATAAGGCGCTTTGCGGCAGCGTCACAGTCGTAAACCCCAATACCGCGCTTCTCAAGCAAGCGGCACACATAGCTCTTGCCCGAACCTATGCCTCCTGTTATTGCTATTTTCATACTTATTGCTGCTCTATGAGGTAATCTACCTGCGACATCTGCAATCGCGCGTTGCGCACTCCATGCGGGCTTGCCTTCAGGTATATATTGCACTTGTCGGACGGATGGCTCATAAGCTCATTATAGTCAACAACAACCGAGAACTGGTCGTCACTCACATACCTGAACATGCTAGCCCCAACCGTGAAACTCACCTTCACACGCGACGGAAACGTTCGCAACACCTTGCCGTCCGGCATGTTGACCGCCTTCACCGGAACATCTATGCTCTCCTCTGTAAGAATGTCTGGGTACAAACCTATACGAACAGTGTTGGGCACTATCTTCACACCCTTTATCTTCTCCAATGCCACAGTCTGCAAGACAGTATCGGCAAAGTTGACAATATTGATAGGCACCGTCTTGACATACCTCAGCGAGTCGAGTGTACGCCTTGACGCGTATACGGTAACCATGTCAGGCCAAAATCTTGTCCTGGCAAGATAGAACGACTTTCCTGGCACTACATATCCCGACATACGCACCGGCAGACGGCGCGACAAGCCGTAGTTGAAATAGAAGTCAAGATGGTCGGGCTTGACCTGCACCACCTTTGACGGACCTGTGAAACGCTGGCCGACAGCCTTCAGCAGGTCGGCAGACGGCACAATACCATATCCAGTCTGCCGATTGGCATACGAAGAGAAGCTAATGTTTATCGGTGCAATCCTGTCGCCATACATATAGGCAGCCAAGGCATATCCCTTGTCACGCACAGTCACGCGCACAGTGTCCTCAATCTCTGTTGTCATGACGGCATTCTTTGGCACGTTGACAAGACGCACAGGCACACAAATCTCCTGTTCGTACGTCTCGTTGAGAGTCATTATCAACCAAAAGAAACTGCTCAATACGAGAAAGAACAAAAAAATCAGAAACTCCTTGTTCACCGAACTGAACAAGAAGTTCCTGACAACTCTGTACATTTGCGTCAAGCGATTTTCCATCACAACGACTTATATCAGTTTTTCACATGAATACAGCCAAAGCCTACTTCTGCTGCTGTGATGCCGAGGCATTGTCGGCAAACACGCCATTCTTGTCCACGGTAACAACAACACCGCGGGCTATCTCCACATCAATCACGGCGTTGGCGAGGTCTATGCGGCGCACTGTGCCGTGAATACCGCCACCAAGCACAACCTTGTCGCCGTCCTTGAGACTATTCTGAAACTCACGTATCTTTTTCTGCTGCTTCTGCTGCGGACGTATCATGAAGAAATACATGATTGCAAAGATGGCAACCATCATTATCAACATGCCATATCCACCACCCTGTGCTGCCTGGGCAGCAAGTAAAATTGTATTCATCTCTTTTATTTTCTGTTTTTAAGATTTATTATTCTAATGTGGGCTGTTCACCTTCTTCCACACTCTCCTCCTTCTGCGAAGCATAGCGCGAGCGGAGCACCTCACCCTCCTCAAGAGCCTGCTGGGCACGGTTGAGACGCGGGGTCATCGGACGGCGCGGAGCCTGACGGCGTTGCGGGCGGTCCTCAATGGTCTTCATGAGCTTGCCTGTCGACACCAGATAACGGGCTATTGCGTCAAGCATGCCGTTGATGTATCCGCCCGACTTAGGCGTGGAGTAAAGCTTTGCCAATTCAACATACTCGTTTATCGTGACGCTGATTGGTATGTTGGGGAACGTGAGCATCTCGGCGATTGCAATCTGCATTATCACGACATCCATATATGCCAGGCGCGAGAAATCCCAGTTGCGCGTCGTCTCGCTCATGTAGCGCTGGTACTGGTCGGCATTTAGGATAGTGGAGCGGAAGAGTTTCACCGCAAAGTCCTTGTCTTCCTGGTCCTTGTATTCAGGCAAAAGTTCCTGCTTCGACTTGTTCTTCGGGTCAAAACGCTTTAT
>CALBYK010000374.1 GCA_937889855.1 uncultured Prevotella sp. | reverse complement strand
TTTATTTGTCCGTCATTGCCCATAACATAGACAAGGCGTGCATCGCTGCTGTAGCACATTGCTACAGGCTTGAATTTCTTGTTGGTGCCAATGTCGCCAAGTTTGTGGTTTTTATCCCATAGGTCGTACATGTTGAGCGTGTTCTGGTCCTTCTTAGTGTCCATGTACATGAAGGATGTTCCTGCAGGGCATACCTTTAATCCTGTGATTTGCTTGCAGCAAACCATGTCATAATTTGATAGGTTATACAGATGACCACCATTATAGTAGTAAAAGCCCGATTGCCAGTTGGCTATACCCATAGGCACATGGGTAAGGTTCTTCCTCACAATCTTTGCGCCGGATTCATCCTCCTGTGCCCAGCCAATGAAGGAGCAGCCCAAAAGCATGGCAACCATTAGAGTAAATTTCTTCATGAGTGAGTTAGTTTGCCTGTTAAGTGAAATTTGTGCTATTTTGTTCCGAATACCTTGTCGAGAGTCTCGTGCATGTCCTTGCCTTCCTTCTCAAGCGTCTGGCGGATGGCGTTCTTGGCAGCGTTCTTGGCCAAAGTTCCGTTATATGCAATACGCACACGTACCTCCTTGCGCTTGCCGTCCTTGTCGCGGTAGCACTCCATCACGGTTACAGTTCTGCCGATGCTTTGCGAGATGAGGCTCTTGCTCTCCATGAGTGTCTTCGTCACGGAAACAGCCTCCTCTTCTGGCAGCTGCTGGTTGGCAAGCGAGTTGTCCACAATGGCGGTTACCTCAGTTTGAATCTGTTCGGCGAGGTTGAGTTTTGCGATCTCGAGCGCCTGCATTTTTGCCGCGTCATAGGTCTCGCCAATACTCATGGCCTCTCCTATGATGAACTTGGGATACATGGTCTCGCTGTCCTCTATCTGTGACTCCATGAAGTAAGCCTTGTCAAGCTGCTTTTCAAGCGGCATTGCGCCTGGAGCCACTTTCCATCCTTCCTTTGCGAGGCTTTTGGCCTCCTTGCGGGCTGCCTTTGTGGCACGGTCGTTGAGCTCTGCTCTCGATGCCTTCAACAACTCCCTGCGTTGTTGTATAGTTTCTTTGGTGATTTGCGCACTGGCTGTTGTTGTACCGAATGTCATCATTCCCAACAGACACAAGCTGAAAAGTCCAGCCTTATGATTATAAAAATTAACAGTTCTCATACGTTTTTATGTTTTTATGTTAGACAATTAATTAAATCTGCAATACTATCGGTCTTTATCGGCTATTGTGTTTGCTTATAAGGCAATAGGCACACAAAATACTACATCTTATGTATTATAGGTCGATATTTTGTATAACGCTCCAAAATTAGACAAAATTTCTTAACTATGATGCTTGTTTTAAAAGAAATGTAAATAACGAAACGTTTTTTAACACATCGCTTGCTTGCGTCGTGCCAAATACTTGTCGAAACTTGGTAACGGTGTTACCAATGCTTTGTAGAGTTGCTACCAATGCTTTGTAGAGTTGCTACCAATGCTTTGTAGAGTTGCTACCGTATTTTAGTAATGTTTTTTATAAAAAATTTATTACTGTTTTGTGACACCGTGTCAAGTGACATTCCTTATTGTCTGATTGCCGGAAGTGACGGATTGCGTGATGGATTTGATGCTTTATGAGGAGAAGTGTCACGGTGTAAGTTGCTGGTAACGAGCAGGTTTGCGACAAAAGTGATGGATGTGACAGATAAAAAACACAAGAAATAATATTATGTCAATTGTGAGAATACGTTGCATCACTCAAAATGTCGAATGAACCAAAGATAGAAGTTACATGCTTAATCATTTTCGTGGTTGTGGCGCCATTTACATGCAAAAAAATCTCTTTCATTATGCCTTTATGTGCGAGAAAATAAGTAAGTTTGCACCAAATTATCAATTTATCGGAAAATGACTTACACAATTGAAAAAGTAACAACGCTTATAGGCGCCCACCGCTTCGGCACAGCCGACGCAAACATCGGGTTCCTGCTAACCGACAGCCGCTCGCTGTGCTTTGCCGAGGAGACTCTTTTCTTCGCCTTGAAGTCGGGACGTGGCGATGGTCATAACTATATTTCCGACCTCTACCGCCGCGGAGTGCGCAACTTCGTTGTGGAACACGTGCCGGTAGACTATGCGTCAACCTACGCTGACGCTAACTTCCTGCGTGTGGAGAACTCGCTTGTTGCCTTGCAGCGCCTCGCGGAGCGCCACCGCGATGAGTATGACATACCAATAGTGGGCATAACCGGATCAAACGGCAAGACAATTGTCAAGGAATGGCTCTACCAGCTACTTTCGCCCGAAACCAGTGTCACACGCTCGCCGCGTAGCTACAACTCGCAGATAGGTGTGCCTCTCTCTGTGTGGCTTCTCAACGAGCAGAGCCAGGTGGGAGTGTTTGAGGCTGGAATATCTGAGCCTGGAGAGATGCTTGCCCTCCGCGACATCATTCAGCCTACAATTGCCGTGCTTACATTCATTGGTGATGCCCACCAGAAAAATTTCTCGTCGCTTGAGGAGAAATGCCGCGAGAAGGTTATTCTCTTCCACGATGCCAAGACAATTGTCTACTGCAAGGACGACACACTCGTTGACAATGTTGTCAAGAGTTTCGACTATAAAGGCGAGAACTTGTCGTGGTCGATGAAGGATCCGTCGGCTGCGCTGTTCGTGAAAAAGGTGGAGAAAAAGGACTTTACTTCTACAATACATTATATTTATAAAGGTGAGGAGGGACAGTATGACCTGCCGTTTATAGACGATGCTTCCATACGCAATTCTGTCACGACGGCTGTCGTTGCCCTGCATCTCGGGGTTTCAAAAGAGCATCTTGCCGAGCGCATGAAGAACCTTGAGCCTGTAGCCATGCGCCTTGAGGTGAAGGAGGGACAGCACGGATGCACGCTTATCAACGACTCATACAATTCAGACATCAACTCCCTTGATATTGCCCTTGACTTCATGAACCGTCGCCCTGACCAC
>CALBYK010000373.1 GCA_937889855.1 uncultured Prevotella sp. | reverse complement strand
TCCATCATGGTCTCGGCCCACTCCACGCATGTGTCCTCCAACTGGTCGAAAGGCACAACCTTGTTCACCATTCCCATGCGCTCTGCCTCGGCAGCCGAGTACTGCCGGCACATGAACCATATCTCACGGGCCTTCTTCTGCCCCACTATACGCGCCAGATAGCTCGCCCCGAAACCGGCGTCAAACGATCCCACCTTTGGACCGGTCTGCCCGAAAATGGCATTCTCACTGGCAATTGTGAGGTCACACATCAGATGCAACACATGACCTCCTCCAATGGCGTAGCCGTTGACCATAGCGATGACTGGCTTCGGAAGCGAGCGTATCTGCTTCTGCACGTCAAGGACGTTGAGACGCGGCACTCCGTCGTCGCCAACATACCCGCCACGGCCCTTGACATGCATGTCACCGCCTGAACAGAATGCCTTGTCGCCGGCTCCTGTCAGAATAACGACACTTATACGCTGAGCCTCACGACACCACGCAAACGCCTGCGACATCTCCCACGTTGTGCGGGGAGTGAATGCGTTGCGGTAACGCGGACGGTTGATTGTAATCTTGGCTATGCCGTTGTACTCATCAAAGAGAATTTCCTTAAAGTCGAATCCCGGTATTGGGGACCATTTTCTTTTTTCCATCGTATGCTTTTCTTATATTTTTCTATAACTATTTATAATGGCTCCACGCTACAATTTCAAATCAGCAAAAAGTAATCATTCTGCACCCTCGTGTCCTCAGCAGGGTCGGTGAACACTTCGAGCAGCATCGGCCTGTCGGTATCGCGCGTCAGCAGCGTCACAATGCCTATCTGCATCTCGTCCATGTCCTTCGCTGACAGATACCCTATGTCGTTCTGCGTGCAGATACCCTGTGCTGTCGTGTCGTGTGAGGCGCCGACGAACGAGTCGGCCACCGGACTATGTTCAAGACCAGGCAGTTGGCGGAAAATTCCGCCTCCATGGTTATTGAGCAATATTATGCGCAGCCTGCCGTCGACGTTGCGGTTCCACAGCGCGTTTTGGTCGTAGAAGAAGCTCAGGTCACCTATAACGCACACTGTCATGCCAGATTTGGCCAGCGAGAATCCGGCAGCCGTAGACAACGATCCCTCTATACCGTTCACCCCACGGTTGCACCACACGTAATGCTGCGCGTAGATGCAAGCCAGTCGTATGGCAGAACTGTTGGCATAGTGCACACTGATATCGGCATCAAGGTCAGCAAGCTGTTCCTCGAAATATTTCACGACAGCCATCTGCGAGTATGCAGGCAGATAATTCTCTGCCCGTTCGTCGCACCTGCCGAGAATATCTTGCCACAGCGCGTGGTAAGAGCGCTGGCTCTCGTTGTGGACATCGCATAAGGAACCGAGAAAAGAGCCAATATCGCCAAGCGGCATTTCCACAATATCCTCAAGTGTCATCAGCGGGTCGTGCACATCAAGTGCATCAGGAGTGACAATACATGACGGAGCCTTTGACTGCCGCAGCCAACGACGCGTGGCCTTACTGACAATAGTGTCGCCCACGTATATAATATAAGTAGGTGTATAGTAGTCTGCTGCCGGCAAGGAGTGTATAATACGCACAGCCTCGTCGAAGTGCACCACCGTACACGACTGATTGGAAAGAGGCTCGGCAAAGACCACATGACACCTGCTCAACTTGCGCATAGTATCAGCCGCCACTACCCCACTCGCCACCTGGCCTATCACCACAAGCGGACGCGGCTCGTCCTTTATCCTATCAATCAATAGAGTAGGAGAAGAGTTGCCGCCCTGCACTTTACTGTTACCACTCATCATGTGGAACCGTTTCACTTCAGGCAGGACATCAACGTCAAATGCGAACAACGGTTCAGTTATCGGCACGTTAACATGCACCGGTGACGGCAGACGACTGGTCGAGGCAATAAGCGCCTCGTTGACAAGCCGGCGGCAAAGCCAACGCTGCTCGTCATCAGCAGGCTCTGGCAGCTGCACACTCTTGCGCACAAACGCGCCTAATGCTCCATGCTGCGGAAGTGTCTGCCCGTCGAGTTGGCCAATCCACTGCTGCGGACGGTCAGCAGACACCACAACAAGCGGCACATGCTGATAGAAAGCCTCAGCAACGGCAGGGGCAAGATTTAGAAGGGCTGTGCCCGACGTGACACACACCACCGTGGGACGCCGTGTCGCCAAAGCCAAGCCGAGGGCATAGAAGCCTGCCGACCGCTCGTCGGTCACCGGATGGCAGCGTATCGACTTGCACAGAGCAAGATTATGCACAATCGGAGCATTGCGGCTGCCGGGGCAAACCACAGCGTCGCTGACACCATACTCGATGAGAAGAGCCGTCAGTATGTTTATATTTTCTTTGTTTGAGTACATTGTCTTAGCTATGAATATGAATAAAATCAGTACTTATAATCATTTACATTCGGCTTCTAATCTGCCACAAAAGTTTTCCGCATTGTGTTCATCTTCGCCTCCGTCTCGTCCCATTCCGACTGCTCGTCACTGTCCTTCAACAGTCCGCCTCCGGCATATAGCGTGTAAGCATCGCCCCCCGACAGCTGCATACAACGCAGCGTGACGAAGAGGTTGGTGTCACCGTAAGGGTCGAGCAGCCCGGAGAATCCGCTATAGTAGCCACGCGGCGCCGACTCGTTGCGTATGATGAAATCGCGCGTCTCGGCCTTTGGCATGCCGCATACAGCCGGTGTGGGATGAAGGGCGTTGAGCAGGTCGCCCATACGCGACGTGTCACTC
>CALBYK010000372.1 GCA_937889855.1 uncultured Prevotella sp. | reverse complement strand
TCCGTTCTGGAATGAGATGGACGATTCTGTGGGCGTGGCGCCAGCATAAGCCACATCAACATGGTTGAGCATCACTTCTCCGCAATTGTAGCCGCAGATGATGCCGCCCCAGTCGGCTGGCTTGCGCGTGTCGGACGTTATGGTGACGGGCTTTTCTTTTGTACCCATGCAGTAGAGATTGCCGAGCACTACAATCTCTATTGGCACCTGCACGTCTGACTTGCACGTGACGGTCACGCCCGGCTCAATGTAGAGCGATGCTCCTTCTGGAATCTTCACACTCTCTGCGAGCGTAGTGTCCTTGGTCCATACTATTGAGCCTACGGGATACTCTGCTATAGAGGTTTTCACAGCATCGGTTGAACCCTGATTGGGATTGTCGCCGCCGTTGTTCACGTAGTCGTAGGGATTGATATTGTCGTTCTCGCATGATGTTGTGGATGCGAGTGCCGTTGCTGTAATGGCGAGCATACAGGCAAGTTTGCTTATATTCTTCATCTTATTTATAGTGATATTATAGTGGCGGAGGTCTCCGGCCTCCGCAGCAACCAATGTGGTATTGAAATTTTTTTTGTTCTGACTAATTGCTGCGGAGGCCGGAGACCTCCGCCACGGCGTGTGTTTACAGTTTCACTCTCACGCCCATCAAGAACGTGCGTCCATACTTGTATGTTCCGACAATGGTCTTGTCTTTTGTTTGTCCCTCATAATTGGTGTTGCTCTCGTTGACGGTCTTGAGGTAGCGCTCGCGCTTAGCATCGAGCAGGTTGTTGGCCTTGAGGAAGACGGACACACCGCAAGGGAACTTCTTCTCGGCGCTCAGGTCGAGTCCGAACATGGCCTTGTCCCACTGGTCGGCATCCTTAAACGGCGACACGAGTGCTAACTTCGCGCCAGTGTAAGAGGCGGCGAGCTGTGCGTTCCATCCGTAGTTGGTGTCCTTGTAGAGCAGCGAGAGGTTGGCAGTGTGCGGAGCCTGATTGACGAGCGGACGAGTCTGCTTGACACCGGTGTTAAGTTCGGCCACGCCTGGCTTGTACTCGCGCTTCGAGGTGGTGATAGACGAGTGTGTGTAGGTGTAGTTGGCTTTCACTCCGAAGTGGCGTATGTATTTCACAACGTCAATCTCGAAACCGTAGTTCTTGGCGTTTCCAAGGTTGTCGGGCATGTAGTAGGCATCGGAACTGCTGCCCAGTTGTCCGGTTGCCGAGACGAACACCTGCTCTATAGGGTCTTGCAAGTACTTGTAGAACACTCCTGCCAGCACCTGCTCCGTGGCCGACGGGAACCACTCCCAGCGCAGGTCGACGTTGTCTATGCGTGCGCGTTTCAGGTTCGGGTTGCCCTTCTCGTCGTATTCCTCGCCCATGATGCGGTAAGGCACTATCTCGTAGAATCCGGGGCGGTTGATGGAACGATAGTAGGATAGACGCACGTTCATTTTCTTCGTCGGAGTCCACTTGAGCGATGCCGACGGCAGATAGTCCCAGTAGCTCTGCTCGCCCACCTGTCCGTGGGTTTCAAACTTCTGCAGCATGGTGTAAATCTGGTTGGTGTGCTCGGCGCGAAACCCGGCATTAAGCTCGCCCCACTTGCTCTTGAGCGTCATCATAGCGTAGGCGGCTCCGATATGCTCCTTCGAGTCGTAGTTGAGCTGCGATGCCTGCGAGTAGTGCGTGGTGCATGTCCAGTCGATGTCTGCAAACTGGTCGAAGCCGTTGCCGTCGAGAGTCTGCGATATATTGGCAGGGTTGAAAGCATAGGAGTAGTAGCGGTTGGCGCGTTCCTTGCGGCGGTATTGTGCTCCCGTCTTCCACTGTGCGTCGATGCCGTGGGCGAAGTGGGTGTCGTATGCGAGGTTGATGTAGCCAGCCCAATCCTTGTCGGTGTTGTGTTGGAAGCGGCGCTCCATATTCTTGGGTTGCGTCTTCAGAATGTTCTTGCCTGCCGACCACAGCGACCCGTCAATGCCGTCGGCGGCATCAACCTTGTTGGTCAGAGTGAGATACGTGCGGTCGGGATCCTCCTCCTTTGCCTGCGAGAAGATTCCTGCCCAGTCGACGGTGAAGTCACGCGTCAGATGGTGCGTGCCCTTTAGATGAGTGGCGAATATACTCTGCGTCTGCGACAACGAGCGAGTCTCGTCATCCTCTGTATACGACGACGAACTGAGATACTCTGTGCTTATCGAACTGTTGTAGCGCACGCCCTTTGAGTTGGTGCGCACATACATGTTGTACCATTCAATCTTGTTGTCTGCGAGCTGCAGGTCAATCTTGGCGTGCGCTCCGGCAGTCAGATCGTGCGTGGAATAGAGTCGGTGCTGGAGCGACGATATGTACATCGCCTGTTCGCCGTAAGCCATTTTCACAGAGTTGTAGGTGCGCTCAGTACCACGGAACATATTCTGCACACTTCCGGCAAGCATCACTCCGATGCGATCTTTCCAGAAGCGGTTGCCCACTGACAGACCGCCGATGAAGTTTGGTGCGGGCATTGAGTGGCTTTTTATCTGTGTCGGACCGTTGCGGAAGTCGCTGGTCTCTGCCTTGTAGTTGGGGCCGAAAGCCTCATAGGGCGCCTTGTGGGTATAGTCGCTGCGGTTGGAGGTGAGATAGTCGTGGTTGTCGCTCCAGAAATAGTCGCTCATGCCAATGGCGGCATTTGCTTGTATCTGAAAGTGCGACGGTGCGTCCTTCATCACCATGTCCACCACACCACCAGCGGCGTCACCCTCCATGTCGGCTGTGAGCGATTTTGACACTACGAGCCTGTCCATAAGGTCAGAGGGGAAGAGATTGAGCGGAATGTAGCGGTTCTTATCGTCGGGACTCGGAATCTTAACGCCGTTGACGAGCGTGTAGTTGTAGCGCTTGTCCATGCCTCGCAGTATGGCGTAGGAAGCCTCGCCCGAAGCGTCGCGCTCCATCGTCACGCCCGACACGCGCTGCAGCACGCTCGCCACGTTGACGTCGGGCGATAGCTGTATGCTCTGCTGGCTCATCACATTGAGCACGTTGCCGGAAGTCTTGGTCATGTCGATAGCGCTGCGGTCGGAGTGATACTCCTTGTGTCCCTTGATGACCACCTCGCCAAGTTGTTGCATATCCTCGTCCATACCGATGGTGACGATACCTTTGTCGGAAACTTCGACAGGAATCTCGCGTGTCTTGTACGACACGTAGCGCACGACGAGTGTGTAGCGGCCTTTGTCGGGCAGCTCGCTGAGTTTGAACGAGCCGTCGAGTCCGGTTGTGGTCTTGATGTTTGGCAGTTCCTTCACCTCTACCACCGAGCCTATGAGCGGCTCGCCCGTGCGGTTGTCCTTGACAATGCCGTCGAGCGTGTGGGCAGAGATGGTTGTCGCGGCAATCAGGGCTGCACTGATAAGAATCTTTCTCATTTGTTTTTCTCTATTGTATGGATTGCGTTTCCGTCCTTGTCAATCATGTACATACGGAGTTGCTTCTTTGTGGCGGATATTATTGAGAATCCGTCGGCCGACGAGCAGAACACGGTGCCCTCGGTTTTCTCCACTGGGCGCGCGAGCGATGCTGATGTGTTCACCACGTAGTCGATGTTGTCGCCATTCATGCGTATGTGCTGGAAGTTGTGGATGTGTCCACAGGCATAGATAGCCACGTTTTTGTATTTGTGCAGGATTGGCATTACGCGTTTCTGCATATCGGTGCGCTCATCTTCGCTCTTGCTCGTCTCGGCATAGATCGGATGATGGCCCACTACGATAATCCAGTCTTCCTTTGCCTGACGCAGCGTTTCGTCGAGCCATGAGAGCTGCTTCTGCATGTCTTCCTTGCAGGCATCGGGATATACAGCCGGATTGTTGCGGTATTTGTCGATTAGCGGCGTGGTGTCGAGCCATACTATGCGCAAGGTCGTGCCTTTGTGTGAGAATACCTTGGTGTAGTATTTTGAAGGTATCATCCAGCGGCGGCTCACCTTTGAGTAGTCGAGCACAGCCTGTGTGTTGCCGCGGTATTCGTGGTTGCCGCAGACGGGAAACCAGTCGAGCATCAGCTCCGGATGGGAGTAAATGAGTTCGTAGTTGGTTGTCCACAGCGGGTCGCTTACCGAAGCCACGCCGTTGAAGTGGTGGATGTCTCCGGCTGCGACTACACATTCCGGTCCGATGGTTTCTGCCATTGTTCCCATCAGTTCGGCGATGGGCTTCTGGTCGTAGTATCCGTTGCGACCAATGTCGTTTGCCATATACATGTTTATCTCGCCTTTCAGTTTCTCCCATTCTGCCGGAGTCTGGGCTTTTGCTGTCATTATGGCAGCGGTTACGGCAATTGCTGCAACGGCAATGTTCTTGAATAGTCTGTTCATTTTATTTCCTTGTTTTATTATTGTTTCCTTTTCTAGTTGTTGTTGCCACAAGACTTTCATAAGCCTAAGGGCAACGACATTTACAGTATTACAGATTCACTTTAATTCCTGCATTTACCTTCACGCCGTAGTATTCCACTTGCATCGTGCGGTCTTTCGTACCCTGATAGTAGCGAAGTGGCTGATTGAGCAGGTTGTTGGCGTTGGCATATACCGTGAACTTCGTTTTCTTGCCCCATGTATAGCTTGCGTTGAGGTCAAGATAGTTCACGCTGTCGTAATAGCGGTCGAGGGCACGGCTCGTGCTCATCTGATCGATAAACGAAGAGGCAAAGTTGTATGACAGGCGCAGGCTCAATCCGAATTTCTCGAAGAAGAGCGAGGCATTTGCCGTGTGTTCCGGCGAACCGGCTACTTTCACGTCGTCGCCGCTTTCTATGCCCAGACGCTCGTTGAAGTTACGCGTTTTGCTGTGGGTATAAGTGTAGTTGCCGTAGAAACCGATACATTTAAGCGATGGGGAAATAAAGCCGAAATCGCGCTGGTAGGCCGCTTCCACTCCGAACACGCTTGCATCATAGGCATTGATGTTTTGAGTAACCTCGAAGGCTTCGTTGGCATATTTCCCCTCAAGTCCGAGGTCTTTGCCGAGATATTTGTTGGATGCCCACTCAACATTCACGTTTTTGATGTCTTTGTAGAAGAGGCCGAGACTCACCAGTCCCACGTTTTTGAAGAAGTGGTCAACGGAGAGGTCTACGTTTATTGCCTTGGCCGGTTTGGTGTTCGGGTCGCCGATGGTAGCCTCGAGATCGGCAGTGTTGAATGTCTTGTTGGCGATGAGGGCAGAGTACTTCGGACGTGAGATGGTTTTTGTTACCGATGCTCTCACGCTGCCGTCCTTCGTATACTTGTATTTCAGCAACAAACTTGGCAGCAAGTCTGTATAGTGGCTTTTATATTCGCCCGTAGGAGTCATTGTGGCGTCGCCTTCCTCAGGCACGTTCACGTTGTATCCGCTCGTCTTCAGGTCGGTGCGCTCAAGGCGCAGACCAACTGTTGCCGAGAGCTTTTTACCTATTTTTTGGTCGAAGCGCAGATAGCCGGCTGTGATACGCTCATTAATCTTATAGTTGCCAGCCTCTTCCTCATAGTTTTCCTCTCCTTTGTATTTAGAGAAGTCTATGTCGCCGAGTGTCTGCTTGGTGATAAACGGCGAGTGTTCGGGATATTGGCTTCCCGGCATGAATCCGTTGCGGATCTGCAGCGATGTGTTGTCGCGCCAGTTGCTGCCGAGCACTTCTTCGGGGTCGTAGTCGAAATACGACTTCGTGCGTTTCTTGTCTTTGGCGGTTAGTTTAGCTCCGAATTTCAGTGTGTTTCCATATAGTCCGGTCGTGATTGGCAGTGTGAAATTCAGTCTTCCCTTCCATTCATTCTCCACGATATCCTGGTTGGCGTTGTTTAGTTCGCTCAGCTTCCAGTTCTTGTCGTCGAGTGCAGGCAACTGCTTCGTGTAATAAGGCTGTTTTCCGCCCACTTCTGCAAAGTTGCTTCCAAGGTCTATACCCTTCAGAGAGTATGCGGCGTAGCGTTCGTTAGGTCTTTCCTCAGTGGCACGCGAATAGCTGCCAGCCCAGTCCACTTTCAGATTTCCGAAATAGTGTTCGCCGTCGAGAGTGAAGTCCATTGTCTGCTGCAGTTCCAGTCGGGCATCCTTGTTGTCGTCGGAGCCGGCTTTGGTTTGCAGCACGACCGACTGCTTAGAGGCTTTGCTGTTCAGTTTCTTGTATGAAATGCGATAGCGGTTCTCCCAGTCGCTGCGGCGGTTGTATATACCTTTGAATGATATTTTGTGTTGTGGGTTGAAAATATAGTCGAGAGCGAGCGAGTAGCTCTGTCGTTCGCGGGTTACATAATATTGTCTGACCTGGGCCTCCTTCAGTTCCAGTTCTTTCTTGTCATTCTCCTCGTATTCAAATTCCGTATTGTCCGATCCTCCAGGCATATACTGATAAGAGGCGGCAGCCATCACTCCCAACTTGTCGTTGAAAAACCTTTGGCCCCATGTTGCACCGAGGTCCCACTCCGGTTTCTGGCTTATCCACGAGAACCCTGACCCCACATTGAAGTTGAGCACCCTATGGCTTGGCGTGTTCTTCGTTACGAGGTTTATCTCTCCGCCAATGGCATCACCGTCCATGTCGGATGTAACCACCTTGTTCAGTTCGATAGTCTGTATCATGTCAGAAGGGATTAGGTCGAGCTGCACGTTTCGTGTGTCGCCTTCGGCAGACGGCATTCTGTTGCCGTTCACCGTAACGGAAGTGAGGTCGGCAGAAGTGCCGCGAACCTGTCCGAATCGTGCCTCCCCCTGGTCATACTGCACATTCACGCCGTTGATTCTCTTCAGGGCGTCGCCGATGTTGGTATCCGGGAATTTTCCCACTTGGTCGGCAGAAACCACGTTCGTTACTCCCATACTCTCCTTCTGCATCTGCATCGCTTTGCGCTGGCCATAGAAAGCACCGGTTACAACAACCTCGTTGAGTTCTTTCCCCGCATCGAGCGTGATGTTCTGCTCCACGCTCTTTTTGCCCACCTTTATGGTGTAAGTCTTTGGTGAGTAACCCACATAGGTGATTTTCACCTTGTATGTGCCTGGCTTCAGATTGGGCAAGGAGTAATAACCGTTGATATCACTTGTCACTCCCGTGTGCAAGTCCTCGATCATCACCGTGGCACCAGGCAACACCTGCTTGTCTGTGTCTGTGATTCGTCCGCGGATATTACCCATTTCCGGACTCTCCGTTACTTCTGCTGCACTGGCTGCTACGGCTGTCATGGCCATGACAAACGCCGATGCGAATAATTTTCTTGATTTCATAAAAACTTAAAACTTCTGTTGTTATCTTGATTACGGGTGCAAAGGTAGGGGCGTAGGGTTACGAACATGTTACAACGGCTTTACGGCTATGCTAATGGAATATTAAAAACTTTTTTCATTTGCAGTGAACATGTTTTTGTTTCTTGTTGTTTGTAGATGTAAGGAAAATGTGTATATTTGCAAATATCTATAATAACGCTTAAATCTTATATATTATGAATGACCGTCAGTCCTTTGATTCTTTTGACGAACTTCTCGCCGCCCTCGAAACGGCAGTTTCTCACCCTATGGATACGGCCTGGTGCATATTCCGCTATCTTCAGAAAAATTACAAGGAGATGGGCTCGGAACAAGTACGTACGCTATTGGCTGCATATATGAAAATACCTGTAGAAAAGCCCTCGCTGATACATTCGTGCATGCTCGGCATGGCTGTGAAGATAAGTGAGATGTATCCGGATTTCCGCTTTCCGCAGTTTCTTGATATGTGGGGATATGAAAAGAACCTAAGACCAGAAGACCGGCAGCGGCAGACGGGTAAGGACGGAAGATCTTATCTCTCGCTAAAGGAGAAGGTGGACCGTCGCCTGCAGTCGTATCTGCTTCATCATCATGATGAGGCAAAGGATGTGGCTGATGGAATAAAGTCGATGTTTGCTGTTAAGGTGTTCGAGAGCATGGTTAATGGCAAAAGGCGATATTTCGTTAAACTTGTAGCTGCCGATGGCATGGAACTTGCCACTGACAGTCATCTATTTCCATGTAAGCCGTGGGAGATACAGGGAAAACTGTATGATGTTTCTCTGAGAAAATCAAAACAGGGCAACGAACGTGCTGTTGAGGTGGTGTTGTCAAAGAAAGGGGTAGGGGAGGTTTTCCCAACGATGGTAGGATATGTAGAAGGAGTAGACGAGAGCCACGGGCATTATCATATCTATGATGCCCTGTCAAGGCATTTCGTGGCTGAGAAACCGCAGATGATGATTAAGACGGGCGACTTTGTTTCTTTTGCGCCTATAATTCCTGCCGAAGACAAGTTTAAAAGCGCCGCTGTAATCAACGTTATGCCTCATGATGAGGAATTGACAGCCTTCGGCACCTTCCAAGCCGTTGCAACCTACGTAAACCCCACTGACGGCTATCTTCGCTACCGCATAACATCATCGATAAAAGAAACTCCGGAAGGAAAAATTACAGAAGAGGGCTTTGCCTCGCTTGTAAACGTAAAGGACAATGATCTGCGCAAGAAGTTAAAAGTGGGCGACAATATCCGTCTGTTGCTTTTCCTGAAGAGGGGAAAGGACGGTGTGAAGCGGAATCATGTGGCAGCGGTCATCCGAAATTTACTGTAAATTTGCAGTAAATTTCGGATTGAAGTGTTGTTTAAATCGAAATTTATTGCAAATTTGCAGTAAATTTCGATTTGAATAGTGATGAATACATATATAGACAGGAAAATATACCTGTAAAAGCTCATTAATAGAAGAAACAATGGTGAAGTGAAGATTATAACCGGAACTCGTCGTTGTGGAAAGTCATGGCTTCTGAAGAAGG
>CALBYK010000371.1 GCA_937889855.1 uncultured Prevotella sp. | reverse complement strand
TTACGAGTGGGACAGCGCCAACGACCTCAACGCTGTCGTTGACGAGCTTAACCACTCCGAGCAAGTGGCCATCGCCATCGATGGCAACAAGATTGTCGTTGAATAACTGGGAGAGGGGGCGTCCTCGCCCCCGACACACTCATAACGAGAAAATCCCGCCTCCTTTCCCAGCAATGTGCCGGAGGCGAGGCGCCTCCTCTCCCAGTCATTTTTAAAGAATAGAAACTATGAATGTATATAAAAGTATACGAATGAGCCTCCTCATCACTCTGCTGCTCATCCTCTCCATACCTACCCCGGCGCAACACGTGACACGCAACTACCGCAACCGCTCCTTCTCCGATGTGCTCATCGACCTCGGCCGGTCGACCTCGCGCTACAAGCTGAGTTTCATCTACAACGAACTTGAGGACTTCACCGTGACTAAGCAGATAGCAGCCGCCTCCGTGCCCGATGCCATAAAGGCAGCCATCGGCTTCTATCCCATCCGCATGACGGTAAACGACAGCCTCATCTTCGTGGAGTGTACGCAGAAAGAGGCGACGCGCATGATTGGCCGCGTGGTCGACACCAGTCGCCAGCCTGTGTCCTACGCCAACGTGACGCTGCTCGCACCGAAGGACTCGGCGTTCATCAACGGCGGCGTGACCAACGAGAACGGCAACTTCGTCATTCCGTGCTCACAAAAAGAAGTGATAATGAAGATTACGAGCGTGGGCTACCAGACGCTCACCAAGCGTGTGCGCGTGGGCAACATTGGCACCGTGAAACTCACTCCCGAGAAATATTTCCTCAAGGGCGTCACCGTCAAGTCGCGACTCCCAAAGACCATGCTCAAGGGCGAGGGCATGACAACGATTGTTGCCGGCAGCGTGCTTGAGAAGACGATGGACATGAACCAACTGCTCGACCGCATACCCACAGTGTCGGCGAAGGACGGTACTATTGAAGTGTTCGGACGCGGCACGCCTCTTATATATATCAACAACCGCAAGCGCAGCGCGACAGACTTGCAGCAGCTATCGCCATCGGACGTGAAGAGCGTTGAGGTGATACGCAATCCCGGGGCACGCTATCCGGCATCCGCCACGAGCGTGCTGCGCATAACTACAAAGAAATCCGTAGGCGAGGGCTTCAGTTTCGACTCGCGCACGCAGATAAAGAGCAACGACAAGAACCACTGGTCGGAAATAGAGCGGCTCAACCTCACCTACCGCACAAGTCGACTGGAACTCAATGCTTTCCTCTATGGCGACCACTCCCACTACGACCAGGCCGACAAGACCATGCTCCAGACCACATACACGCAGGATGCCGTGTGGCGGCAGAGCAGCCGACTGACCAACGAGTTTCGCAACACCAACCCGATGGCATTGCTCTCGGCAAGCTACCAGATCGACAACGACAACTCCATCGGTGCACGCCTCTCCTACGACCGCTATGCCAAGCAGGACTGCAACTACTCAATGGAGGCGGAGACTATGCGTGGCAATGAGCTTGTGGACAAGTCATTGGCAACGAGCTACTCGCCGTCGCAGTCGACCGCCGTGGCGTCAAACGCCTACTATGAGGGAAAGATTGGCAAGGTCGGCATCGACTTCAACACTGACTGGTACTGGTTTCGCGGCACCGACAAAACCTTTACTGACGAGAGTTTCGCCGAGGTAGGCTCGACTGATGAGCTGCGCAATGTCAGCACCGACAAACTGACCTACAACTCGCTCGTGGCGTCGAAGCTCGTGCTCACAGCACCACTTGCCGGAGGCGAGCTGTCGTTCGGCGGCGAATACTCCACCTCCTCGCGCCGCAGCACCTACAACGTGCTGCCCAAGGACATCATCGACGACGAGAAAGCGCGCATACGCGAGAACATGACTTCTGCCTATCTCGACTACAGCCGCTCGCTGGGCAAACTCTACGTGCAGGCGGGTCTGCGCTATGAGTATGTCGACTTCAATTACTTCGACCATGGGGTGCGCGTCGGCGAGCAGTGCCGCACGTTCAGCAATCTGTTCCCGTCGCTGGCAATGTCGACATCGGTTGGCAACGTGCAGATGCAGCTCGGCTATGCCAACGACATATCGCGCCCGTCCTACCACAACCTGCGCAGCGGCATACAGTATGACAACCGCTACACCTACGAGTCGGGCAACCCGTTCCTCCTGCCGTGCCTGAGCCACCACGTCAACTACACGCTGTCGTGGAAATGGCTAACTTTCGTGGCCTCGTTCTCGCACACCAAGGATGAGATAAACCAGCTCATGCAGACTTACAAGGACGACCCGCGCATGTCGCTCATGCGGCTGGAGAATATGCCGTCGTACAACTCGATGATGGCTGCTGTGGCAGTGTCGCCGACAATAGGCATCTGGTCGCCCACACTTGAGATTGATTTCAACAAGCAGTGGTACAAGATGCCCATCGTGGGCGGCGGACTGCTGCGCCGACCTATGCTGAAGTTCATATTCGACAACACGCTCGACACAAAGCTCGCCACCTTCTCGATTTATATGCGCGCCTCGACCACAGGCGACAGTGGCAGCCAGCGGCAGCGTCGCCCCAGCTTCACCACCGACGCCTCCATACAGCGGCAGTTCCTGAAGCGCCAACTGACAGTGCAGTTCTACGTGAGCGACCTTTTCCATACAGGCACGCAGCACTTCACTCTCCATTCGGGCACCATGCGCACCACTGCCTTCGACTTTGAGGCGCAGACCAACTTCAACCTACACATCCGCTACGCGTTCAACGTAGGGCGCAACAAGTATCGCGGAACGGGAGCAGGACAGTCGCAGCGCAACCGTATGTAGGAAGAATGTGGATGTGCTAATTTGCGAGTCTTGCCACTCCTCATTCAAACAGCATTGTCACAAGCGGTATAGTCAGTATGGAACCGACGGTAGTGATGAACGTTATCTCGGTCATCAGCGACGGGTTGCGCCCGTACTTCATGCAGAACATCGTGCCAAACGACGCCACGGGCATGGCTATCACGACGGTGTTGATGTTGTTGATAATGTCGCTCACGCCGCATACCTTGAACAGAAAGTACACCGACAGCGGCACCACCGCAAGCCGCAGAAACGACGACACATACACCACCGGCGACCCGATAATTTCCTTCAGCGGCAAGCGTGCCATCGACGAGCCTATTATCATCAGCGCCGCCGGAACGGTTATGGCGCCCACCATCGTCACCGGTCGGGCTATCAGGTCGGGCGTGCGCACATTGAGGGCTACGATGAGCGCGGCTGCAAAGGCAGCTATCATTGCCGGGGAGAACAGCACCTTGGGGTTGAGGCTCTTGATGCTATACTCGCCCTTGACGAGCATCACGCCGGCGGTGAATATGAAGAAGGTGTTTGGCATGTTCAGGAGCGCCGCATAGAATATGGCTTTCGCGCCGAAGATTGACGACACGATGGGATAGCCAATGAACCCTACGTTGGCGAACATCAGCGCGAAGCCTATCATTCCCTGGTCGTCGCGGTTCTTGGTGATGAGTCGTGGCACCCAGAAGCCGAACACGAGCAGGATGAAATATGTGAGGAAGCCTACGCCAAGCAGGGGCAGGATGAGTGTGCGGTCGGGCAACTCCGAGCCCATGACCGACGAGAGGATGAGCGACGGGCAGGTTATGTCGATGACGATTGACGAGAGTTTCTGGTCGAACTTGGCTCCCATGTAGCCAAGTTTGCAGAGCACGTAGCCCAACACTACGATGATGAACAGTATCACCATCACTTCAAGATTTTCCATTGTTTTACTTGTTTTTTTAAAGTCGGTGCAAAATTATACAAAAAAGCCGACTTGCATACATTCACGCACTGAATTTATTATAGGAGAGAGTGTGTCAAAATTCGCAAATATGGATTATCCGTGGCGGAGGTCTCCGGCCTCCGCAGAAAGCAAAGAGTGCTAAGTATGTGTTCAGATTTATCTTTACATACCCTTTTATAGGTTGCAGCTCATATGTAAAGATAATTCTGAACATATATATATATGATAAATTGTGCATAATGGTTGCTGCGGAGGCCGGAGACCTCCCGCTCGGAGAATCCAAAAGTGTTAACATGAGTTAATGACAGTTTAGAATTCCGCCTCTTTTTCGTTGTTATAATAAAGCCGCGAAACTTTTGCGGCTTTGTTTCAGTCAAAAAGGTAACAAATAAACAGAAATTGTATATGAAAGCAATCGCATTGACATGCCTCTCGTTCGGTTTGGCTTACACTACAGTCCAAGCGGCAACCATAACCCATGCCGCATCCGTCAACAAGGCAATAGAGACACAGGACAAGAAAAACACAGCACGTTTTCAGGTAAAGGGCATCGTGAATGACTCCATCACGGGCGATGGAGAAATCTACGCCACAGTGCGCGTGGCTGCCAAGCAAGACCCACAGAAGGCAGTGGGCATGGCTGCTACCGACAGGAATGGCGCGTTCAATATAAAGCTGAAGGCAGCGGGTGAGTATACGCTCACAGTCAGTGCGATGGGGCGCAAAACAGTAGTGCGCGAGTTCACTTTGACCGACGGCAAGCCATCCGACGACCTCGGCACTCTCCTTGTCTCCGACAACTCGCAGGAGCTGAAGGACGTGGAGGTCGTGGCGCAGAAACCGCTCGTGAAGGCGGACATCGACAAGATAGAATACAACATCGAGGAGGACCCCGACTCGAAGACCAACAACATATTGGAGATGCTGCGCAAGGTGCCGCTCGTCACGGTGGATGCCGACGAGACGATAAAGGTGAACGGCAGCACGAGTTTCAAAGTCTATGTCAACGGCAGACCAAACAACATGATGTCGAACAACCCTAAGGAGATACTAAAGAGTATGCCTGCCTCGTCGATAAAGCGCATTGAGGTAATCACCAACCCAGGCCCGAAATACGACGCCGAGGGCGTGAGCGGCATACTCAATATCGTCACCGTGGGCAAGGGCATCGAGGGCTACACCGTCACTATGAGCGGCAGCTACTACAAGACAGGTGCCGGAGCATCGCTCTACGGCACTGTGAAGCAGGGCAAGCTGACCGTCAGCGCCAACTACGGCTACGACTACTACGACGCGCCAAAGAACTACCGCAACGTGCAGAACACTTTCACCGGCGACCCGTCGACTCCGTCGGCTTACAACTCAACGGGCTACAACGAGAGCAAATTCACCAACTCGTCGCACTCTGCCAACCTTGAGGCGAGCTACGAGGCCGACTCGCTGCGACTTGTCACCGTTGGCTTGGGTCTGTGGGCATCCAACAATCCTGCGCACGGCTTTGCTTCGACAGCGGCAACAAGTCCTGTCGACAACACGCCACTCTACTCCTACAACCGCAACTACCACTCTTCGGGCAAGCCTTACTACATCACCGGCAGTTTCGACTACCAACGCTCGTTCGCCCGGGTGAAGGACCGCTTGCTCACGTTCTCCTACCGACTGAATGCCAACCGCAGCTTCACCGATACCTACTACGACTATGCCGACCGCAAAAGTGTAGACGACTGGACCGACTTCATGAGCCGCATACGCGACCAACGCAGCCACGAGAACGATCGGGGCATGGAGAACACGTTCCAGATTGACTTCACCACACCGTTCGGCAAGGCTGGCATTCCTTACGACTCATGCAAGTGGAAGCACACGCTGGAGACTGGCGTGAAGTATATCATGCGCAACAACCGCGCGCTCGACGACCGCTACACACGCCCCGACGTTGACGGCGACTATGCTTTCGACACCGACAACAGCTCGCACTACCGCCACTTGCAGGACATCCTTGCCGCCTACATTGGCTACGGACTGAAATGGCAGAGTCTCACCGCACGGTTCGGCGCACGCTACGAGCACACGGAGCAGCGAATGAAATATATGCTCGGCAACGGCGAGAACTTCTCCTCGCGCTTCGACGACCTCGTGCCGTCGGCAAGTCTCGGCTATAAAATCAGCGACGAGCAGAGCCTGCGTCTTGGCTACAACATGCGAATATCACGTCCTGGCATATGGTCGCTCAACCCGTATCTCGACCAGAGCAGTCCGTCATACCTTCAGCAGGGCAACCCTGACTTGAAGAGCGAGAAGTCGCATGTGATTAATTCAACCTATAATTATTTCGCGTCAAAGTTCTCAACCAGCTGGACTATCGGTTACCGCTTCACCAACAACAGCATAGAGTCGGTGATGCAGCTCGTCAACGACAACGACATAAAGGGCGTGAAGAATCCTACGGGAAAAATGGTGAACTACACAACCTACAAGAACATCGGCAAGACGCAGATGACTTATCTCTCGGGCTACTTCAGCTGGAACTTCTTCAAGAACACGAAGCTCTACTGCAACTTCTGGGTTGACTACTCCGACTACAACGACCGCCAGTCGCTACACAACTACGGATGGTACTTCAGCAACTACACAAGTCTGCAGCAGACCCTGCCGAAGGACTGGAACATCAGCGCCGGGATAAGCGCCTGGACATCCAACCCTTCGCTGCAGTCGAACAGTAAAGGCAACTGGTACTACCAGATACGCGTGCAGAAGTCGATGCTCAAGAACCGCCTCACGTTCTCTGCTTTCGGCAACGACCTTTTCCGCAGGAGCCGCCACAACAAGCAGACAATGGATGCTGCCAACTTCCATCTCTTTCAGGAGGACTGGTGGAGCAACGAGCGTTGGGGACTCACCGTCAGCTGGCGCATTGGCGAACTGTCGTCGGGTGTGAAGAAGGCACAGAAGACTATCACGAATGACGACGTGAAGAGCGGAGGAGGAAAATAAATTGGGTGATGATAATCGGCATTATCGGAACAACGGATGCCGATACCGATAATGTTTTTTTACAGAAATTTCGGATTTGATTATTCATCTTGAGTCCACCGCCTACGGCGAGTGGACTCGGGTCAAAGGAACACGGATAACACGAATGAAACGGATTGGTCTTTACCTTTCCGCTTCGCGCCGGTGACTTTCAGTTCACGGATTTCCTTTGACTACAATTTTGATTTGTTGCGCCTATGGCGCGGATTAGAAAGGATTTTGGCGAGCGTTTTCACGCTCGCCTTTAATTTGCTATACGCACAATACTATGCATGATATCGGTGGTGTTGAAATTTATAAGTAAGCCAAGGCGTTTGTCTGTGATTTTTAAGTATGTGAATAGTTGCTTTTTGTGTATAGCCTTTAGTTCATCAACAGCTTTTAGCTCCAATATGATTTTATCTTCAACCAACAGGTCAAGCCGATAGTCACATTCTATTTTCTTGCCCATATAATAAACAGGTATGCTTTTCTGACTCTCCACTTTTAGCCCCAAAGACTCAAGTTCTACGACCAACGATTTCTCGTAGATTTCTTCGTACAACCCCGGACCCCAGAAATTATACACGTTAAATATGGCCTTTCTTATTTTGTAAGTGATATCCTCGTATATCAGCATAGTAATCTGTGATAATTGAATTGTGATTTGTTGTAATTGATTTAATCCATCTACAAAGGTAATCATTATTCAAAAACAGCGAGCACTTTGTGCTCGCAAAAATCCTAAAAAATCCGCGCCGTAGGCGCAACAAATCAAAAATATAAGGTCTAAGGAAATCCGTGAATGACCAATCAGTGTATCTCAGTGCTATCCGTGTTCCTTAGACCCGAGTCCACTCGCCGTAGGCGGTGGACTCAAGATGAAAAAACGATTTGAAACTTCAGAAGAATAATCCATTATTGATACCAAGCATCCGTTGT
Organism: uncultured Prevotella sp.; assembly: GCA_937889855.1. Classification (GTDB taxonomy): domain Bacteria; phylum Bacteroidota; class Bacteroidia; order Bacteroidales; family Bacteroidaceae; genus Prevotella. The sequence continues at coordinate 1,058 of CALBYK010000371.1, read as the reverse complement.
TCCGATAATGCCGATTATCGGCATCCCCTTTTAGCTCTTGGCGTCAGTGTATAATTCCGAAATGCCGCAGCGCGTTGGCGATGCCGTCCTCGTCGACCGATGTAGTCACATAGTCGGCATGCGCCTTCACCGTGTCGATGGCATTGCCCATCGCCACGCCCGTGCCGGCGGCACGCAGCATTGACATATCGTTGCCGCCGTCGCCGAATGCCATCGTTTCGCTCACGTCGATGCCCAAGTGCTCGGCAATGGCACTGATGCCGTTAGCCTTGTCGGCAGAGGCTGCCGTGACATCACAGAACGCTGGATACCAGCGCGACGACGTGCAGCCAGGCATCTTGGGCAGGATGTGCGGCTCTTCCTCCTCGGTGATGAACGGCGTGATTTGCAGCACGCCTTGGTTGATGACTTCCTCAACGGGCACATCGAACTTGTTGTACTTCACGTTGAGCATGTTGCGGAACACGTTCTCGAACTTCTCGTCGCGATTGACAATCTGTATGTCCTCCTTGCCCACGACCACAGCCGACAGTCCGCGCTCGCGGCAGAAGTCGACCATGGCTGTCGCCTCGTCGCGCGGAATGAGATCCTCGCGCACCACATGATTGCCGTATATGCACAGTGCGCCAGTGGCGAGAATGTAGCCGTCCATAAGCGGCTCCACTTCGGGAATGTTGTCGAGCAACTGGCGCGGGCGTCCGGTGGCAGTGAATATCTTCACGCCACGTGCGCGTGCTTCCTCCAACGCCTTGATTGTAGACTCGGGTATGTGGTGGGTATTGAAACTGACGAGCGTGCCGTCCACGTCGAAAAACAGAGCTTTTGTCATAAATGTCCTATATGTGTCTTTTTCGTTACTACTAATTGTTTGCATCGTTGCAAAGTTACTCATAATTAGGCTCATCGACAATGTTTCGCGGCTTGATTGATATTAAGATTTTAAGGGTATTGGCTTTCTCGAATATTTTTTGTAAGTTTGCATTGAAAATGTAAACACTCACGACTATGGCACTGAAACTCTATCCGATAGGCATACAGACATTCTCCGAGATACGGAA
>CALBYK010000370.1 GCA_937889855.1 uncultured Prevotella sp. | reverse complement strand
TATATGCAAGCTAAGATTGAGAAGAAGCGAAAGGTTTACTTGACTGCAGAATTGAAGAAACTTGGGTACAATGTTAGTCTTGAGAAAAACATGGAGGCAACAAAATCTTGAGACAACAATATCTTAGGCCGATTTTTACTGGAACACCCATAGTCCGATTATGAAATTGGTCTCAACAGCTAAGCGGCAAAGACTGTGACTTATGGACACGTGTATGAAACTTTTAAATCTTAGCTGTTACATAAAAAATGCCGTATTTTACAGTCGCACTTATAGGTATTATGAGTGCTATTCTTTCTTGTGTCTAATACTCACGTAAATATAAATTTAGTATAAAACATATGTCCTACAGCAATGTTGGACGATAATAATTTACGTATGAAAAAACATTTTATTTTGTTTGTGGTTTTACTCATTACAAACACAGCGTTCGCCCAAATGATTCATAAAACGCATCTTGGCACATTGGCCGTACTGAGTGTAGATTTGAATAAAAATGATGTTGAGTTAGAGGTCCCAGTTCCACCTGAAGGTATGTTTGCTCACTTACTTAATATATTGACTTATAGTTTGGAAGAATTGGGCTAAAGCCCACATGTCAATTCTTAAATAATTAATGTTATGATGCGAATATGTTTCCTTCTTGTATTTTGGGGAATCTGCATTTTCCGGTCATTTGCGCAGCTCCCCACCGATTTCCGTTCGGAACAGATATTCTTGGGAGTCGAGAAGACGGAGTGGAATATTGGTGACACGATAGGGGTGAATGGAGTGGTGACATGCCTGGCGGGCGACAGATATTTGCCTTACAGCAAATATCTGTATCTGGAACTGTTGGACGGCACCGACTCCGTGCTTGTGCGCCAAAAGGTGGAGTGTAAGGATGAAGGGCGTTTTGCAGCGAGTGTGTCCACCGCGCCCGTTTATGCCGAGGGTGTTTTTTATCTGCGTGGATACACCAATCTTATGCGCAATTTCTCGGGTTCAGGTTTTGCCATGCAGCCTCTGCTTATCGGAAAGACGTTTCCCGCACGGAAGCGTAATATCAGCGACAGCGTGAGGTGTGAGATTTGTCCTGAAGGCGGTTTCTTGCTTGCCGACCGAATACAGTCGGTTACGGCATTTGTGTCCGACCGTCTGGGCGACACACTTGAGAATGCCAGTGTGTGGCTGGTCGCTGAGAATGCCGACACGGTAAGCTCGGGCAGAACATCGGCTTCGGGACTGGTGAGCTTCAGTTTTATACCGCAGAAAGACCGTAGGTACGAACTTGTGGTTGTCAACAACAGGACAGAGCAACGCTTCGCTGTGCCGCAGGCAAGAAGCACGGGTGTGAAGCTTCAGTGCTGGTTCAGCGGCAACGGAATAAACTTTAACATATACAATCCGCAGGAGCTTGGTGACGGAAGCCGTCTCTTTTTCTATAATCGTGAGAGTGGCCTTTGCCAGATAGCCGGGTTCAAGTCCTCCGGGGTGCTCAGACTTGGTGGCAAGAGCGGTGTCACGACATTGTTCCTTACCGACAGTCTGGGCAATGTGCTGTCGCAGTCAACGGCTGTCGCAAAATACGCAGCCGTGGAGACCGCGGGTCATGACATCATGGTTTCGGTTGCGGGCTTGCGCCAACTGACCGACAGTATAGGCAATTTGTACGGAAGCAAGGCTTTGGTGCGCGTGGTGCCTTGTGACAACCGGTGGGTGGGCACGGCAGAGGGGGCGTTGCGTTATGAGTCGGACTTCTCGTCGCAGTTGGTGTTCCCAGTGAATTTCGGTCGTGAGAGTGTTTCCGGACGCTCTGCCGACTTGCAGGCTTGGCTGAAGACGGCGACATTCACGCGCTTTAATGTCGGCGAGGCCATAGCCAAAGGCACGGCTATGTATGTCTATCTTCCCGAAACATCCATGTGCTTTACGGGAAAGATCAAGACAGAATACAAGGTTCCGTTCGTAGGCGGGACGTTGGTGGCATACAACACGGAGACCAACAATGTATACGACACCGACATCGATCGAAAGGGAAACTTCCGCATGGCGGTGGACGCCTTCAAGGAAGGAACGACATTCTTCCTGCAGTCAATAGACAAGCGCGGAAAAGTGGTTTCCTCCATTATCGATGTTGATGCAGTGACCTTTCCCGCCGTGTTTCCGCATAGGGTGTATGAATTGGGCGATGTGGAATATGTAAGTTCCCAAGCTTCTGTAAATGGAACTATCAAGGGAATAGTACTGCCCGATGTTGTTGTGAAAGCCAAAGTTAGGAATGACAGACAGGGGATGCACAAGAAATTTTATGAGAACAACTATGTGGACCGTGAGAAAATAGAAGAGCACAACTATCAGAACTTGTTGGACATCCTGAGGGCAATGCCGTTTGTGACCTTGCGCAAATATTACGAGAATGAAGAAACCGTCAATGTCTTCGAGTCAAAATGGGAAATAAAAAGTACAAGAGGAGAGTCCACATTGTCGGGTGGAAGCTTGGCGTTGCTGCTTGACGGGATACGTGTCGAAGGTTATGAATTGGACAACCTGCTGAATATGTCGGCCTTTGACATAGAAAGCGTTGAGCTGCTTCAGGCATGGGAAGCCTTGCCGTATGTCTCGGGAGCCATTAACGGGGCGATAATGGTGACGCTGCGCAAGTCAACGTCACGGAAAGTGAGGTCAAAAGGTATCTACTACACCCCGATGGGGCTGTCGGTGGCCGACGGCGGCCGGAAGACGGAGGTGGAGCCCGGTCGCTACCGCCTGCTTGTGGATGTGGTGTCGGCTGACGGTATCACTTCATACGAGCGTGGCGTTGTTGTGAAAGAATGACAAACAATAAGTTTAGTATGCGTAAACGGGTCGTTTACAGAGCTTAAATGACTCGTTTTCCGGATTTAAACGACCCATTTACGCATGTCGGCCAATCACTTTATGTACTCTGAAATCAAAAACTTTGTGAAGATTTTATTGTATGTCGGAAAATATTTGTAACTTTGCACACCAAATGTGTAATTCAGATATGCTTAAAATAGATTTGAGGGAATTGGAAGAGGGCGTCAGCACGCTCCATTTCAATCTTGGTGACGCTTATTTCGAGTCACTTGACGAGGATGAAATCAAGCGTGGCAACATCAATGTGTCTGTCAACGTGAGACGCACCGAGAACTATTTTGAGCTCGACTTCCATACCGAGGGCACTGTCGTTATTCCGTGCGATATATGCCTCGACGACATGGAGCAGGCGATAGAGACGGACGACCGCCTCGTCGTGAAGTTTGGAGAAGAATATTCCGAGGACGATGACCTCATCACGGTTGACGAGCGCGATGCAGTGCTCGACGTGGCGTGGTTCATATACGAATTTATAGCACTCAACATTCCCGCTAAGCACGTGCATACACCTGGAAAATGTAACGCGGCGATGATAAAGGTTCTCGAAGAACACTCAGCTACCCGAAGTAGTGGCGAGGATGGAGAGACTGCGGTAGATCCGCGCTGGAATGGATTAGAAAAATTAAAAACAATAATTAAAGATTAAAGAAAAATGGCACATCCTAAAAGAAGACAGTCAAAGACACGTACACTTAAGAGAAGAACTC
>CALBYK010000369.1 GCA_937889855.1 uncultured Prevotella sp. | reverse complement strand
CGGTTGTGGCGACTTGGAGAACGCCGACACGGAGGCTGTGGCACGTGTAGGCATGAGACAATGCAGGTATCTCGCGCCCAAAGCCACTGGCTTGAAGACATGGCAGCTGCATGGACGCGCCTACATCGACTTCCCCGTAGACCGCACCGAGCTTCATCCCGACTACCGCAACAATCCCCGTGAGCTGCAGAAGATTGTAGACGCCATCAGCATCGTGCGTCGTGACACGCTGATGACGGTAACGGGCATAGACATCCACGGCTACGCCTCGCCAGAGTCGCCCTACCAGCACAACGCCTGGCTCGCCTCCGAGCGTGCAAAGACGCTTAAGAACTATGTGCGCCAGCTTGTGCACATTGACGACACGCTCTTCACCGTCCATTCTACTGCCGAGGACTGGGACGGGCTGCGGCGCTACATACGCGAGTCGAACCTCGACCACCGCGACTCCATCCTCGCCATTGCGTGCAATGAGTCAATAGACCCCGACCGCCGTGAACAGCTCATCAAGACACTATATCCCGACCAGTATAGCGTGATGCTCGCTACATGGTATCCGGCATTGCGCCATTCCGACTACACCATAACGTGCCGTGTGCGCCCCTTCACACTTGACGAGGCAAAGCGTCTGATAAAGACACGCCCGCAGTTGCTGTCACTCGGTGAGATGTATAGAGTAGCGCAGTCGCTTGAGCCTGGCTCTGAGGGGTTTAACGAGGTGATGCTCACGGCTGTGCGTATATATCCCGACGACCCCGTGGCAAACCTCAACGTGGCTGTGTCCCTTCTCAACTCCGGCAATATAGAGGCTGCCAAGCCTTATCTTGACAAGGCAGGCTACAGCAAGGAGGCACAGGAGGCAAGACAGGCTTACGATGAAAACAAATAAAATAAGAACAAGAAGATAAACATAAAAATTAAAAGAGTATGAAAAAACTATTTTTTTTACCATTGGCTGCCGCAGCAATGCTGATGACAGCCTGTGCCTCTGACGACGAACCGAATGGTGGCAACAGTGACGCAACGGCAGCGAAGTATCTTGCCGTGAACATCCAGAACGTAGGAGCTGCCCTTACCCGTGCAGGTGAGAGCTACGAGGACGGCAACAGCAAAGAGAACCAAATCAACAAGGTGCGTTTCTACTTCTTCCACGCCGACGGCTCTCCTTATATTCTGAAGAACACATCCGACGAGACAACAAGCGGCAAAGACGCCAACTGGCTCGAGACCAATGCCATTCAGAATACCGGCGACAAGGTGGAGCATCCCAACCTTGAGAAAATCACCAACACCGTGCTGCTTATCAACGGAACAACTGCCTCGGCTCCTGCAACTGTCATTGCCGTCATCAACCCTGAAACATTGACAAGCACCACCCTCGGCAGCGATGCCATCAACCTCAACACATTGCGCCAGACATTGACAGACACTAAGTTCTACAACGGGACCGGCACCGATGCTACAGATTTCGTGATGAGCAACTCCGTATATCTCGATGCTGGCACAAGCGTGTGCTCTGCCATCATCTCGGGACACGTGGCCGACACAAAGGAGGCTGCTGAGGCTTCGCCCGTTGAAATATATGTTGAGCGTGTCGTTGCTAAGGTGCAGGCATCAATAGACCAAAGCAAGTTTGAGAAAGGCGACAACAAGAACTGGAGTTCCCAAAAGTATGGCATAAAGGTTGGCACATACGGCAACAACACCGATGTGTATGCCGCTATTGACGGATGGGGTATTGCCGATGAGGACGGCAAGGCTGAGCTTGAGAAGCAGATTGACAACAACTGGACAAGTGCCACTATAGGCATCGACCCGTGGACAACTGCCGACTATCACCGTAGCTTCTGGAGCAAGTCTGTCCCGTTCAGCTCCGGAGCAGGAGGCAACCAGCCAGTCAACCATAAGTTCAACGACTATACAACAACATTCGGCATGCCTGTATACACCTTGCCTAATACCCCGACAAGTGTGAGCGACTTTGCCGACCCTTACAACAACTATCTCACAAAGTTCCTCGTGGCAACGCATCTGCGCTACAAGGACAGCGAGGGCAACTGGAAGAATGCCGAGATTTGCTCTTATCGCGGTGTTGAGTATCTTGGTGTTGAGAATCTCAAGACCGAGATTGCCAACTACTACAAGAAGTACTACACCAAGACAGCCGAGAGCACATACGAGACCATCAAGCCTGAAGATATAAAGTTCTCGACGACACAGACCAACGCAAGTGCTGGCGACCTCAAGGACTATCAGGTAGTTGCTACGCTCGCCGACGCCAGCAAAACTTATTATGTGAACAAGGGTACGGAGAGTGCACCCAACTGGCAGGCCGTATCAGCTACTGACGTGAACAATAGCCTTGCCGAGGTTCCGGCTGAGGTTCGCACCGACGGAATGGCATATTACTATATTCCTATACGCCACCTTGCCGACGACAACACCAAGCTCGGCTACTACGGCATTGTGCGCAATCACGCCTACAAGATAAACTTGACCGACATCAAGGGTTTTGGCACCCCGGTATATGATCCTAACAAGATTATCGACCCGACAGTGCCGTCTGACAAGAACACGTTCCTCGCGGCACGCATCAACGTGCTTTCTTGGCGCGTAGTGTCGCAGAATGCCGACTTGAACAAGACGCAGAAGTAGTCACTTCTGAAAAACAGTCTATATACCGTCAGGAGGCACGAGTGCCGTGCCTCCTGACATTATTATCCTCAAATACAACAGTTAGTAGAATAAAAAGATGAAGCTCAAAGTTCAAATTCTGTTAGTCACACTTGCTGTGCTGCTCGCCTCATCGTGCTCGATGATGCACGAAGACCTCAGCCAGTGCAGGCAGGAGCTGCGCGTCGACTTCAAGTACGACATGAACATGAAGTTTGCCGACGCTTTCAAGAACGAGGTGCAGCGTGTGACGCTCTATGCCTATCTGCCTGACGGCACGCTCGCCATGCAGAAGACAGAAAGCGTGGACGACATAGAGGCCGGTGGAGGCTACATGACGCTCGACAACATGCGTCCCGGACACTACACGCTGGCAGCATG
>CALBYK010000368.1 GCA_937889855.1 uncultured Prevotella sp. | reverse complement strand
GAGCATCTGCCTTACAAGCAGAGGGTCGGCGGTTCGAATCCGTCAACGCCCACAGGGGTGTTTCCTCGTGGTCCTTCGGGACTGCGGGGATTTTTTTTGTTTATGTATCTGAAGTTTTTAGCTATATTGGTAGTCTTCATGTTCTCTCTCTGTATTTAAGTATGTGTTCGGAATTATCATTATATATGAGCGGCAATCTGTAGGAGAGTATGGCACAAATACTTATTAAATAATCAATAGTAAGGTACGGGTAGTAGGCTATGGGTATCTATCTACCACTCTTGTTCCTTAAAAAGTAGGTCTGTTGACAGTATAGAGGGTATAGAACACATGGAAAATGAAGAAAATTGAAGTTTTTTTGAAAAAAGTGAGAAAAATATTTGGAGGTTACAATAAAAACCACTACCTTTGCACTCGCTTTAAAGAACTAAACAATTCTGTAAAGAATGAAAGTTAAAGCAATCGGGCGTTTAGCTCAGCTGGTTTAGAGCATCTGCCTTACAAGCAGAGGGTCGGCGGTTCGAATCCGTCAACGCCCACACAGGACGGACAAGTTTTGAACTTGTTCGTCTTTTTTTTATGTTTTAGGACGTGCCTGTTGGAATATAGCTTTTTCCATGTCAATTTCATGGTGATATATATATTCATTCCGATTATAGATTTGAGTAAAGCTTGAGAATTGTGAAATTGAGATGTAGTTGACAGTTAAACATATATACCGATTGATATATGTCAACAAATAGCCTTTATGTAGGATGATTTGTCACGGAAATTTTGTGGAATTGTAATATAATTGTATCTTTGCAACGTTTTTCATGGTATTAGATTTAAGGTTAACAAAGGTTGGGACTCAGCGGAGCCCCTTTTTTTATGCCCTTAAGTCAAATAATTGTGTAAATAAGTTAAAATGACTACCTATATGTAGGTATATCATATAAAATTATTACCTTTGCATTGTTCAAAAGTAGGTAGCGAGCCTAACCCCCGTTGCTACTTCGACAACAAGCATTAACATTAATAATAATAAAAAGAATTTTAATTATGGCTTACGTAATTGGTGACGACTGCATCGCATGCGGTACATGTATTGGCGAGTGCCCGGTAGAGGCAATCTCTGAGGGTGAGAAGTATTCTATCAATCCTGATCTCTGCACAGAGTGTGGTACATGCGCAAGCGTATGTCCTCAGGAGGCTATCAGCCTTGCTGAATAAGGATGTAGCTCATAATTCTACGAAAAAGACAATCGGTCGGTGTGCTGAAGGCATGTTGACCGATTTTTTTTTGTGCCTATGTCAGCAATAATATCTGCCATTCCGCGTTATATCAATACAATGAAACGAACAGCCATCATTATATACTTGCTTGCGGCTGCTCTTGCAGCTGCGCTCGCTCAGGACCGTACAGTGGAGAACAGGCCATATACCGACTTGCGCCCATTCCATTTCGGCGTGGTTGTGGGCACACACCTCCAGGATGTAGAGTTAGTCAACGCAGGTCCCCAAATGATAACCCTTGACGACGGCACCCAGCAGGAAACGCTTGTCTCGGTTGATCAGAGCCGTTGGGACCCGGGCATCAACGTGGGTGTGCTTGGCGAGTTTCGTCTGTCAACCCATTTCCAGTTCCGTGTCGCCCCGATGATGTACTTCGGTTCGCGTCATATTGTTTACCGCGACCTGAAGACGCTTGACACCGACGGGAACCCTGATGAGACCAGGAAGGAGATGAAGTCGGCGTACATAGCATGCTCGGCGGACATCATCTTCTCCGCCCCGAGATTCAACAACCACCGCCCTTACCTCATGGCTGGTTTGGTGCCGATGTATAATCTCAGCTCCAAGAACTCCGACTATCTTCGTCTTAAGCGCCAGACCCTATCGGTTGAGATTGGTGTTGGATGCGACTTCTATCTGCCTTTCTTCAAGCTCCGTCCCGAGCTTAAGTTTGTCTATGGTCTGGGCAATTCTTTGGACACAAAGCACCCTGCTGAGATACGCGACAAGAATCTGCTCAAGTTCGCACAGTCGGCATCCGAGGCTCATGCAAAGATGATAGCCCTTAGCTTTTATTTCGAGTAGGTGCGTGTGCCGGAAAGTAGGTGTATGTGAATAAGACAATGTGAGGGCTCCTTGTGCGTTGTAAGCATAATGTTATAAAAGCATTGCGCCCATAAAATAGAGGGGTGGCAAGACTATTGTCTTGCCACCCCTCTATTTTATGGGCGCAATGCTTGCTGCATGTGTTAGTGCCAATCGCGGAAGTGGTATGCTTATTACAAAAGTTCGTCGAACTTCTTCTTAAGGTCGCCCTCTGTGATGGCTCCTACATGCTTGCCGACAAGCTCTCCACCCTTGAAGAAGAGAAGTGTAGGGATGTTGCGCACGCGGTATTCGGCAGCAACGTCGTCATTCTCCTCAACGTCGCACTTGCCAACGACAATCTTGCCGTCATATTCCTCAGCGAGCTTTGAAACGATAGGGGCAATCATGCGGCAAGGACCGCACCATGTAGCCCAAAGGTCTACTACCAATGGCAGCGCCCCATTCTTGTACTCTTCGATGTTCTCAGTTGTGATTTTTACTTCCATTGTTTTTTGCTTGTTTTATAAGTTGTTTTGATGAATAATATATCAAAGTCTGTGCCAAACTCAGAGGGGTGAGCAAATAGGGGGGCGAGACCTGCTCGACACTTGTAGCAAAAACAGCATTTTTCTGCTGCAATTCATTTTTGTGCAGAGCGGGAACTCGGCATCTCCAAGTCAGTTGATGGCGTAGCGCACGCTCTGCTGCCCGTCAGTCTGTGTGTTCATGTCGTCAAGAAAGCTGAGCAGCTTCTTGTTGACATCCACCGCCACGTTGCGGCTGAACATCTCGATGTTGGTGTTGTGCTCCGTGTCATGGATGTTGAAGTAGAGCGGCACGTGTCCCTGGTTGTTGCGCAATGTCGTCTCAAGGTCGGTCATCCGCGCGTCCTTGAATATGGAGGAGTCTATGTAGATGGTGAACTTGTCGATAGACTTGTCCTTCACGTCGCTTAAGAACTCAATCTTCTTTATCACCAAGTCGTAGGCGTCTGGATTGTTGCGGAAACGCTGCTGGCATCGGGCCGTGATGTACACGGGATACTCCTCCTGCAGCATACTCTGCCATTTGGTCCACTCCTCACCGAAGAGGGCCAGTTCGCCAGAACCGTCAAAATCCTCTATCGTGACTATGCCGAACGGCTTGTTGGTCTTCGTCCAGCGCGATGAAACGGCCGTAACAATGCCTCCGAACGTCAGTTCCTCGTATTTTGCCATCTCCTTCTTGTCCATCTCGCGTCCCACTTGTGAGCACTTGAGGTTGCACATGTGGTTCAGGACCACGGCATAGTCGTCGAGCGGATGGGCTGAGAGGTATATGCCAACGAGGTCGCGCTCCTTCTTGAGTAGTTCCATGGTGCTCCATGCCTCAACTTCAGGTGCAGGTGGTGTGGTTATCTCCACGCCGCCCATGTCGCCGAACAGCGAGTTCTGCATTGACGACTGCTCCGTTTGGTACACCTGTCCATAGCGCAGAAGCGTCTCCACGAACGTGTCGCCTTTGGTGTTAGTGCCGAAATACTGCTCGCGCTTCAAGCCGAACGAGTCGAATGCGCCGCTCAATGCGAGCGATTCCATCGCCTTGCGGTTGACAGCCGACAGGTTGACGCGCTGCACGAAGTCGAATATGTCCTTGTATGGGCCGTTCTTCTCGCGCTCTGCTATGATGTTCAGTGCCGCAGCGTCGCCCATGCCTTTTATTGCAGATAGTCCGAAGCGCACCTCTCCCTTCTTGTTGGCCGAGAACTTGCGCTGGCTCTCGTTAACGTCAGGGCCAAGGCACGGGATGCCCATGTTCTGACATTCCGACATGAGTTTGGTTATCTTGCCTATATCGTTGATGCACCGGCTCATGTTGCCGGCCATGAACTCGGCAGGATAGTGGGCCTTGAGATATGCCGTCTGGTAGGCCACCCACGAGTAGCACGTGGCGTGCGACTTGTTGAAGGCATATGACGCGAACTTCTCCCAGTCGGCCCAGATTTTCTCGAGCACTTTAGGGTCGTGCCCGTTTTTATTTCCTCCTTCGATGAACTTAGGCTTCATGGCGTCTACGATGGCCTTCTTCTTCTTGCCCATAGCCTTGCGCAGCGCGTCCGACTCGCCACGGGTAAAGTTGGCGAGCTGTCGCGAGAGAAGCATCACCTGCTCCTGGTAGACGGTGATGCCGTAGGTGTCCTTGAGGTATTTCTCCATGCACGGGATGTCGTACTTTATCTCCTCCTTGCCGTTCTTTCGGGCGATGAACGACGGGATGTAGTCCATTGGTCCCGGACGGTAGA
>CALBYK010000367.1 GCA_937889855.1 uncultured Prevotella sp. | reverse complement strand
CGAAATACACGTAGTCACCGCCCACATAGTCCCAGCCTTGGGTGCCGGAGACACAGCCCAGCTCTCCGTTGTGCGACGTGATTACCTGATGAACCAGGTAAAAATCCGTGTCCTTGTTGAAGTCATACACTGCCCATATATAATAATGTGTCTCCACAAGACAAGAACGGCGGGTGTAATTCGGCACGGGAGCAGCATAATTGTCGGCACGGAACACGCTCACAAACTGTTGCGCGTTCATCAGGCTCTTCAGGTCGTCGCTGGGCAACCTGCTCTGCACAGCGTCCTCCTTCTCCGGATCATCTTTCTCGATATGCTCCGCAATGTCGTCAGCCATCAAGCCCACATCATAAGCATTTGCCTCGCTATGGGGCATGACATCCCGAGCCGCGCCATCTGTGTCAGAAGCCACCAGCTGCCCGTTTTTGTCATATTCATAAACCTCGGATGTCACGGTATCAGGCTTTTGCCGGATATCGTTGTCATAACTGCGGATGATATTCCCTTTGACATACAGAATACTTGCAAACACATCCTCCGCCCCAAACTGGCTGGTCTTCACGACAGGCAAGCCATAGATGTCATCCTTGCGCTCCAACCTCACGTCGCGCACCAGTCCGTACAGAAAATTTCTACCCGCCTCGGTTTCGCCATCCGGCAAGCGTCCGTCCCTGGCCATCGCCACATAAGCCACGGCAAGATGATAGGCAAACAGGTTCCATCCGTCTACCGTGGGATTTACCACAAGGAGCGACTTGCCCGTAAGGACATACGACACGATGCGCTCATAGTCACTCTCTGACAACGACGCGAGCACATCATGATTGACAAACACACTTTTTACAATCGTCTGGTCACCCGAGGCTACTCCTTGCTTATGGCGGAGCATCACAGCCTTGGCAAAATCATCCGTATCGGAATGGCCAAACTCTACATAGGCCCCCGAAACAGTTTCTTTCACTACATCTGTGGTGGGCAGCTTTCCCGCAATATCCACCGAAGGAGTAACGGATTGTTCAGCATCGTTGTCGCTGCAGCTTGTGGCAGCAAGCAATAACAAGGATGCCCATAAACACATAAAACCTTTTCTTCTTGTCATTTCGTTTTTTTAATGTAAACCTCTGATTATCGAGTCTCTCTCCATATACCAGACCAGTCGATATTGGTCAGGTATAGCCATGTGTCCTTTACAGAATTTATCGATGCGGAGTCAAAGGTAACGCCCCTTCCACATGACAAGACAAAGATAGCAATAAAATCTGAAAGCATCCTCTAAAAAAGAATATTTTTAGTCATGAAGCCCCCAAAATAAAAAATGCAAGTAGCCGTTTCTAAGTAGGTGCTCAAAATTAATTGATATGATTCTATGCTTTATTTTGGCTTGTACGTTCAGCTCCAAAGAGGGAATGTAGCGGGCTACACGACTGATGAGAGCTGGACATACGGACCGAAAGAGAATGTAGAGACATATAAAAGCATCACTTCTTTTGGTGAGATTCATATATGCGATTCATTTTGAGTACCTACTTATAGAATAAGAATGAACGCTATGATGTCTTATTTATCCTGTCAAAATATTTCACACCATTCTCAAGCTGTCATCATGCACAGTTTGCCTTTTTGCGGAAAAGGTACAAGCGGAGTTGTAATAGGTGTTGTACCTCACCGCACAATAAAATTGGGATATCCATCGCTTCCTTTTAATGGCATTTTTTATTACACTCGCTTTTCTTGAGAAAAATAAGTTATCTGATTACAAAGAGAAAGTTGCCTGATTTCTGGGAGAAAGTTGGCAGGTTTCTCT
>CALBYK010000366.1 GCA_937889855.1 uncultured Prevotella sp. | reverse complement strand
AAACAGGACAAGCCTATAGTGCCACTTGACATAACACTCACAACCGACCGCCACATTCTTATAATATCTGGTCCTAACGCTGGTGGCAAGTCGGTATGCCTGAAGACGGTCGGGCTGCTACAGTATATGCTTCAGTGTGGTCTTTCGGTTCCTTTGAGTGAGCGGTCGAAGGTGGGGGTGTTCAGCGACATAATGATCGACATTGGCGACGAGCAGAGCATCGAGAATGACCTCTCCACTTACTCGTCACACCTTCTCAACATGAAGAACATGATGAAACAGGCAGGCGACCATACTTTGCTGCTTATTGATGAGTTTGGTACAGGAACAGAGCCCCAGATAGGCGGGGCAATGGCTGAGGCTGTGCTCAACCAGTTTGTGAAGAAGCATGCCTGGGGCGTTATAACTACCCACTACCAGAATCTCAAACACTATGCCGACTCGCACGAAGGCATCGCCAACGGAGCCATGCTCTACGACCGCCATGAGATGCGTCCTTTGTTCCAGCTTGCCATTGGTCAGCCTGGCTCGTCGTTTGCCATAGAGATAGCCCGCAAGACGGGCATTCCAGAAGAGGTGATACGCGAGGCAAGCGACATTGTAGGCTCGGAATATATACAGAGCGACAAGTATCTTCAGGATATTGTGCGCGACAAGCGCTATTGGGAGAACAAACGACAGAATGTACACCAGCGCGAGAAAGACCTTGAGAGAACCATTGCAAAGTATGAAGAGGAGATAAAGGAACTCGCGCAGAAACGTAAGGATATACTTCGTCAGGCGAAGGAGCAGGCACAGGAACTTCTCAAAGAGAGCAACCGCAACATTGAGAACACCATACGTGAGATTCGCGAGTGCCAGGCAGAGAAGGAGGAGACAAAGCGGCTTCGCGAGGAACTCAATGCCTTTAAGGAGGACGTGAGCGAGATAGACACCAAGTCGACGGACGACCTCATCGAGAAGAAGATGCGACAGATTATGGAGCGTAAGGAACGCCGTGAGAAGCGCAAGAAGGAGAAGAAGGAGAACGCTGGCAAGCCAACGTCAATTGGTACAAAGTTTCCTGCTCCAACCGCAACTTCCGAACAGCAGACTTTTGTTGTTGGCGACACCGTGCGCATGCGCGGACTCACCACTGTAGGAACGGTGGAGGCGGTGAGCGGCAAGGAGGCTACGTGCGTGTTCGGTGATGTCAAGACCAAGGTGAAGTTTTCAAGGCTTGAGCATACCGCCAAGATTCCGGAGACTTCGCGGCCAGTGACATTCGGCATAAGTCGTGAAACACGCCAGACTATCGACTCGCACAAGCTCAACTTCCATCAGGACCTCGATGTGCGCGGAATGCGTGGTGATGAGGCCTTGGATGCCGTGCAGCATTTCATTGATGATGCCATACTCGTGGGCATGTCGCGTGTGCGCATTCTTCATGGCAAGGGCAATGGCATATTGCGCCAGCTTATACGCCAGTATCTGCAGACGGTGCCAAACGTGACGTCATGCAAGGATGAGCATGTGCAGTTTGGAGGGGCAGGAATTACTGTCGTTGATTTCTAAACATCAGGAGGACGGCATAAGAAACGGTTCAAAAAACGAAGTTGACCCCATGGTGTGATGAAGTCAACTTCGTTTGCAAATAAAGCCGACTTCATTTGGCTATGAAGTCGGCTTATTTTGTAGGAGGGTATGGCATCTTGCCATACCCACTCTGCCAGGAAAAAGTTTCGGGTTGTATGGTTGAGCAGAAATAAAACTACTTTTTATTACCTCTTATATATATAAACAATTAGTCGCATCTTGTTAATTGTTTTTCTTTCCAAGTGACTTAATCCAGCTGAGAGGTTTCTTGAGGATTCTTGTCAATGCGCTTGTTTGTTTCACGGCAGGCACAGATGTTGTTGCCGCATTAGCCTGTACCGCAACCTGCCGTTTGCCGCGGTTTCCATTGTTGCCATTGCCATCGTTGTTGCGGTTGTTGCGGTTGCCGCGTTGACGGTTGCTGTGTTGGCGTGGCGTCTGCTCACTTGCATTAGATGTACTTGTGGCAGCAGATTCAAAGCCTTGCTCAGGCTTGCGGTTGCGTGGTTTGCGGTTGCGTGGCTTCTTCTGCTTGTCTGTAGAGCCGGTCTTCTCGTCTTGAACCCTTTTGTTTTCCTTGTTTTTGGATCGGTTTGATGCCTCTTTCTTCTCCTTGTTGTTATCGCTCTCTTTGTTGGCGTTAGTCTTGTCGCAGGTTTCAGTCTGGGCATTTTTTGTGTTGGCGTTCTTGTTCTGGTTCTCGTTGCGCTTGCGGCCGCGACTGTTTTTTTCCTTGCCTCTGTTGGCGTTGCGGCTGTTGCGCCCCTTCGACTTTGGTTGAACGGCATTGTAGTCGGGAGCATCCCCAAGTCCTTCAGGAAGCGCAAGTTTTTCCACATCACGTCCGAGGAATTTCTCAATCTGCTTGAAGCTGTAGATTTCATCCTCGCTAACGAATGTGATGGCAATGCCGTCGCGCTCGGCGCGTGCCGTGCGACCTATGCGGTGCACATAGTCTTCGGGGTCGTGAGGCACATCAAAGTTGATGACCATGGCAATGTCGTCGATGTCGATGCCTCGTGCAACGATGTCGGTAGCAACGAGAACGTCAATCTGTCCCGACTTGAACTTGTAAAGAATGTCGTCGCGCTCGGCCTGCTCCAAGTCGGAGTGCATCTCGCCTGAATTGATTTTCATCTGTTGCAGGGCGCGGTTGATGGCCTTCACCTTCTGCTTTTTGCCAGAGAAGATGATGACGCGGTTAAGGTCACCCTTGCGGAAGAGGTCCTTGATTATTCCTATCTTCTGTGTCTCGTAGCACACGTATGCGTTCTGCTTGATTTTCTCGGCAGGCTTGCTCACGGCTATTTTCACCTCAACAGGATTCTTGAGCAATGTCTTGGCAAGCTCTTCAATCTTTGGCGGCATCGTTGCCGAGAACATGATGGTCTGGCATGTAGGCGGCAGCTTGCTTGCTATCGTCTTGATGTCCTCAGAGAAACCCATGTCGAGCATGCGGTCGGCCTCGTCGAGCACGAAGAACGACACCTTGCTCAAGTCGGCTGAGCCCAGTGAGATATGGCTGATGAGGCGTCCTGGGGTGGCAATCACCACGTCTGCGCCCATCTGGAAGCTCTTGAGCTCCTGGTCGTACCGGTTGCCGTCGTTGCCGCCATATACAGCCACGCTGCTCACGTCAGAGAGGTAGTAGCCGAAGCCCTGCATGGCTTGGTCGATTTGTTGGGCAAGCTCTCGTGTTGGACTCATTATCACACAGTTGATGGCGTCGGCTGGATATCCTCCGTCATCAAGTTTTGATAGTATTGGAAGGAGGTATGCTGCAGTCTTGCCTGTGCCGGTTTGGGCCACGCCAAGAAGGTCGCGCCCTTCGAGTATAGGCGGAAT
>CALBYK010000365.1 GCA_937889855.1 uncultured Prevotella sp. | reverse complement strand
TACACGACCGTCCGGCACTGCCGGCATGGTCGAGAATGTCGTGCGGGCGGAGCATCGTGTTCCAGAATGTTTCGGTGGTGCCGTAGCCGTTGAAGATGTTGGGCGTCAGCACACGCTCGTAGCGCAGGCACGACTCGCGCTCAAGCGGACTGCCCATCGCTATGAAGCCACGTATGGAACTGATGTTGTATTTGTTGCGCTCCTGCTCGTCGGCTATCGAGTCAAGCACGGTAGGCACGCCAATCACATACGTAATGCCATACTTCTCGACATATTCAAGCGCGCGGTCGGCGGCAAACTTGTCCATGATGACAACCGTCGCGCCAGCGTAGAGCGCGCAACCGGGTCCCGCGCTGTGTATGCCTCCACGGTGAAACCACGGCGTGGTGTTCATCGTAGTGTCGGCGGCGTTCATCGGCAACTGCATCATCACGTCGTGAGCAGACAGCACCTCGTTGATCGACAGGATAGGCACAGCCTTCGGACGGCCTGTAGTGCCCGAGGTGTAGAGTCGCAGCGTTTCATCGTAGATGTTGTGGGGGCTGTCGGCCATCAGGCAGTCCTCGTCTGCCACGGTTCTCACATAGTCGGCATACGACATGCCTGGCATCTTATCACCATAGGCGCCAGCCACCAATACTGTCGGTGGAACGTGCTTGGCAAAGCTCAAGGCTGTGTCTACCGTTGCGGCAAACTGCGCGTCGTATATAAAGACCTTCGGTTGTGCATCGTCCAAGGCATAGGCGAGCTCGCCTGCACTAAGGCGGAAACTGACCGGGCAGCACACGCCACGCGTCTTATGAGCGGCAATGTAGGCAAACACAAACTCCTGACAGTTTTTCAGCATTATCATTATCACGTCACCACGTCTAAGCCCATCGCGCCGCACGGCGACGGCAAGACGCCGGGCTTTGCGGTCAAGCTGCGAATAAGTGAGTGTCTGGTTCCTCTGTGGGTCTATCACGGCCGTCTTGTCGGCATACCGGCGCACGTTGCGCATGAATCCCTCATGCCAGGTGTATTTGCTCTCAAATAATTGTTTAAACTCAACCATGTTTTTCTTTCCTTTCCGGGGCTATCCTTTAATGAAACCTTTGCGGTTTATTATAATTAGTAAGCAAAAGTAGAAAATATCTTTCACTTGTCAAAGAAATGGCGATGTTTTTATTTTGCAGTCTGAAATTTTGTCACTACATTTACACCATAAAAAACAATCACTCACAACATCATGACCATCATCGAATCATTCATCAAGGGCAAGCACGATGCCGCGCAATGCGAGGACGGCATTGTCATGACGCCCAACTTCGCCGCTGTCATCGACGGCAGCACCAGCAAGACACCGTTCCATCTTTCGCCGACTATGAAGAACGGACGCTACGCCATGAACATCATCGCCGACTATATAAAGAAGCTAAGACCCGATGCCACCTGCAATGACTTCTGCACCGGAATAACACGCCGAATTGCCGACGAGTACGAGCGTGCCAATCTTACCAGTCGCATGGCGGAACATCCCGAGGAACGCCTGTGCGCCTCGGCTGTG
>CALBYK010000364.1 GCA_937889855.1 uncultured Prevotella sp. | reverse complement strand
TCCTCGACCTTTATTCTATATACAAGACACAGGGCACCCTCGACAACCTCAACATCTACCTTGTGGGCGACCTGAAGTATGGCCGTACGGTCCACTCACTTATCACGGCCATGCGCCATTTCAACCCAACGTTCCACTTCATCGCGCCCAAGGAGCTCGCAATGCCCGAGGAGTACAAGCTCTACTGCCGCAACCACGGCATACGCTACGAGGAGCACACCGAGTTCAACGAGGACGTCATCGCCAACGCCGACATCCTATACATGACGCGCGTGCAGAAGGAGCGCTTCTCCGACCTCATGGAGTATGAGCGCGTGAAGAACGTGTATATCCTGAAGCGCTCAATGCTTGCCAAAGCCAAGCCAAACATGAAAATCATGCACCCGCTGCCGCGTGTCAACGAGATTGCGTACGACGTGGACGCCAGCCAGCACGCCTATTATGTGCAGCAGGCAGGCAACGGACTCTTCGCACGCGAGGCCATCTTCTGCGACGTGCTCGGCATCACGCTCGACGATGTACGCAACGACAAGACCATCATCGGCTGACCCTGCGAGATAAAGAGGCGGACAACGCCTCTGCCTAACACTTAACTTTAATTCATTTAACATTATATTATATAATGAACAACAAGACAGAACGTCAGGTTACCGCCATCAAAAACGGCACCGTAATCGACCATATACCAGCCGACAAAACCTACCAGGTGGTAAGTCTGCTGCAACTTCAGAATCTTGACACTCCCGTGACCATCGGCTACAACTACCCCTCAAAGAAAATCGGCCGGAAGGGCATCATCAAGGTTTCGGACAAATTCTTCACCGACGAGGAGATTTCGCGCCTGTCTGTCGTGGCACCAAATGTCGTGCTCAACGTCATAAAAGAATATGAGGTTGTGGAGAAGAAGCCGGTTGTGACTCCGGACGAGCTGCGAGGCATCGTGAAGTGCAACAACCCTAAGTGCATCACCAACAACGAGCCGATGCAGACCGTGTTCAATGTCGTGGACAAGGTGCACGGCATCCTCAAATGCCACTACTGCGACAAGGAGCAGAATATTGAGAAAGTGGAAATCGTTTAACAAAAACCAAATACCTGTATGAAAAGAGACCAAGTTATTTTCGACCTGATTGAGAAGGAGCACCAGCGCCAGCTGAGAGGCATTGAGCTTATCGCATCCGAGAATTTCGTAAGTGACGAGGTTATGGAGGCCATGGGGTCGTACCTAACCAACAAATATGCCGAGGGCTATCCAGGCAAACGCTACTATGGCGGCTGTCAGGTGGTTGACGAGGTGGAAACGCTTGCCATCGAGCGCGTGAAGAAACTCTTTGGAGCCGAGTATGCCAACGTGCAGCCCCACTCCGGCGCACAGGCCAACGCCGCCGTGCTGCTCGCCGTGCTTAAGCCAGGCGACACGTTCCTCGGACTCAACCTCGCGCACGGCGGACACCTCTCACATGGCTCTGCCGTCAACACATCCGGCATTCTCTACCACGCCATAGGCTACGACCTCGACAAGGAGACAGGACGCGTCAACTATGACCAGATGGAGCAGCTCGCACTTGAGAACCACCCGAAACTCATCATCGGAGGAGGCTCCGCATACAGCCGCGAGTGGGACTACAAGCGCATGCGCGAGATTGCCGACAAAGTGGGAGCACTGCTCATGATAGACATGGCACACCCTGCCGGACTCATCGCCGCCGGACTGCTCGACAACCCGGTGAAATATGCGCACATCGTCACATCCACCACACACAAGACCCTGCGCGGTCCGCGTGGCGGCATCATTCTCATGGGCAAGGACTTCGAAAATCCCTGGGGACTGAAGACTCCAAAGGGCGTTACAAAGATGATGAGCCAGCTGCTCAACTCTGCCGTGTTCCCGGGACAGCAAGGCGGACCGCTCGAGCATGTCATCGCAGCCAAGGCGGTGGCTTTCGGGGAGGCATTGCAGCCTGAGTTCAAGGTTTGGGCAAAGCAGGTGCAGACCAACGCACGGGTTCTTGCCGACGAGCTTATGAAACGCGGTTTCACCATCGTCAGCGGAGGCACCGACAACCACTCCATGCTGGTTGACCTGCGCTCCAAGTATCCCGACCTCACTGGCAAGGTGGCTGAGAACGCTCTCGTGGCTGCCGACATCACGGTGAACAAGAACATGGTGCCATACGACTCGCGCAGCGCATTCCAGACATCAGGAATACGCCTCGGCACTCCTGCCATCACCACACGTGGCGCCAAGGAGGACCTTATGGTGCTGATAGCACAGCTTATAGAGGAAGTGCTCAACGACCCCGAAAACGAGGATACAATAGCACGCGTACGAGCCAAGGTGAACGAGACGATGAAGGACTATCCGCTCTTTGCCTGGTAACAGGCCATAGGAGGGTATGGCATCCCTGCCATACCCACTAATTTGTAATCCCGATTTATAATATCGATTTATAATACAGATTTATAATACAGACAATTTGCGTGGGTAGGGCAAGGATGCCCTACCCTCCTACTTTTCTTCCACACTTACTTAATCCCCCTACATGCTTATACAGTATTACATAGTTTTTGCCGTTCTCATCGCAGCCATCATATATATAATTATCCGCGTACGCCACACTATACGTGAGGCAGAAAGTGGCTGTTATGGGTGCAAGGGATGCGCTCTGAAAGAGCAAATGATGAGAAATAGAGCTAAAAAAGGCACAATAACAAAAAAAAATGCATGTTTTGAAAAAAAAGAAGACAAAACATTTGGTGGTTACAAGAAATAGTGATACCTTTGCAACCGCAATCAAGAAACAAACAATTTGGTACCTTGGCCGATCGGTTAGGTAACGGTCTGCAAAACCGTGTA
>CALBYK010000363.1 GCA_937889855.1 uncultured Prevotella sp. | reverse complement strand
CGCGACCGAGGAGATGACATCCTGCTTCTATTCCGCCTGTTCACCATGCAGATGGCTGAGAAATACCGCATACCGCGCATTACTCTTACTGACGATGCCAAGGCGATGATGCTCAAATACAAGTGGCCGGGTAATGTGCGCCAGCTTAAGAACATTACCGAGCAGATGTCGGTGCTCTGCCAGAAGCGCGATGTAGATGCCGAGACTCTGAGCCACTTCATCCCTAATGATCAGGAGAGCACGGAGCTGACGACAACATCCACACCCGGCACCCATTCCTATGAGAATGAACGCGAGATATTGTATAAAATACTGTATGAGTTGCGGGGCAATGTAAGCGACCTTCGGCGTGAAGTAAACTCTCTGCGCAAGCAGATAGATGACAACCACATGCTTGACTCTTTTGCCACAGGCAGGAACATGCAAGCGCTGCAGTCACCGACAACGCCAATATCGTCAGTCGCTACGTCGCAGATACAACATTATAGCCATGATGAGCAGTCTCGTTTCAGTCCATATCAGGATGTGGAAGCGGAAGAGGTAAACGACACTGAGGGCATAAGTGTTACAGATGGGGAGAGCTTGAACCTTAGCGACATAGGCCGCCAAGTCATAGAGAAGGCGCTTGAACGTAATGGCGGCAACCGCAAAAAAGCGGCAACAGAGCTTGGCATTTCTGACCGCACGCTCTATCGGCGCATCAAACAGTACGGACTTGACAAATAGCTTATGCACACAGAGTGTATTATGAACATTAAAAGACAATGAAATCAAGACATTATATTACATATTATATAAATATCGCCTTAGCAGCGTTTGTTGTCATGGCTATAGTGTCGTGTGCTTTCAAGGGGTATAAGTTCAACGGAGCAAGTATTGACTATACCAAGACAAAGACCATTCAGATAGCCGACTTCCCAATACGCTCAAGTTATGTGTGGGGGCCGATGGGTCCGATGTTTAACAATCAGCTTAAAGACGAGTTTGCAAACCATACAAAACTCATTCAGGTCAAGCGTGGTGGCGACTTGAAGATCGAGGGAGAGATAACACAGTATACCCAGCGCAACAAGTCGGTGGCAGCCGATGGGCGTTCTGCGCAGACCGAACTCTCGATAACGGTGAACGTGCGTTTCACGAACAATGCCAACCATAGCGAGGATTTCGAGCGTCAATTCACTGCCAGCAAGTCGTATGAGACAACGCAGAGTCTTGCCTCAGTACAGGAAGAACTTGTCACGCAAATGGTGAAAGATCTTGCCGATCAAATATTCAACGCAACTGTTGCCAACTGGTAACATAACGCCATGAGATGGCATTGTCGTGGGTGTGGTTCCGATGCTTGGCATCGGAAATAAAGCAAGGACAATAGAACATTAACAATAAAATATTTATAACGTGGACTTAGTGCGTCTCATAGATCATCCGGAATTATTGAACAAGGAGACTCTGTATGAGCTCCGAAGCCTCGTTGCGCTATATCCTTACTATCAGTCGGCACGCTTGCTCATGCTGAAAAACATGTATTTGTTGCATGACACGGCATTTGATGACGAGTTGCGGCGCGCCGCACTTTATGTTTCTGACCGCCGGCTACTGTTTAATCTTGTAGAAGGTGCACGTTATAAGATAAAAACCGCAGCTGAGAAGGCAGCTGAGAAGGCGGCTGCACACAGTACTGGTGGTGAAGGCAATGGGGCGTTCTCCATTATTGATAATTATCTTGACTCGAATAAACAAGAAGATAGCGAAAACGACAACGGCAAGGTTCGGCCTACTCCTGCTGATGCTGCCATTGACTATGTGGCTTACCTTATCAAGACGGAAGAGAATAGCGACGAGAAGCCAACGGATGACGGACCGCAGTTACGTGGACAGTCGCTCATCGATGACTTTCTCAACCAGGACGGAACGAAGATACAGCTGCAGGAACAGCCCATTTATAAGCCAGAAGTGGAAGTGTCGCCGGAAGCATCTGGTGATAGCGATGAAGGCTATTTCACGGAGACTCTTGCCAAAATATATATCAAACAGGGACGATATTCAAAGGCATTGGAAATTATTCAGCGTTTAAATTTGAATTATCCAAAAAAAAATGCTTACTTTGCAGACCAAATACGTTTCTTGAAGAAACTAATATTAAATAACAAAAATAATAAATAACAAAAATGATTTACATCTTATTCGTAATTCTCATTGTGATAGCCTCGTTGCTTATGATAGGCATCGTACTTATCCAAGAGTCAAAGGGTGGAGGTTTGGCTTCAAACTTCTCATCTTCCAACGCCATTATGGGTGTACGCAAGACTACCGACTTTGTAGAGAAAGCTACATGGGCACTTGCTGCTACAATGGTAGTCTTCAGCATTGTATGTGCATATGTTGCTCCGGTGTCGTCTGCTGACACAAGTGTGATGGAGAAGGCGGCAACTGAAACACAGACAACCAACCCTAACACTACACCAGGTTTTGGTGCAAGTCAGCAGCCGGCAGCTGCGGGCTCAGACAAGCAGCAGGCAGCTCCTGCCGCAAACGGTGCTGCACAGGCTCCGGCACAGCCAGCCAACTAAGTTTCTGTAAAATCATGTCAAGCTGTTTGACATACAAATAAAATGTATAAAGAGTCATTGCTACAGTCAATTATGGCGTGCAATGGCTCTTTTTTATGTGTAAAGCAACTTTTTTGAAGTTTTTTTTGAAAAAAAACGCTGAAAAGTTTGGAGGATTAAAAAAAATCCCCTACCTTTGCACTCGCTTTAAAGAACTAACGAACAGTTCAAATAAAGCAAATCTAATCATGGTGGCCGTAGTTCAGTTGGTTAGAGCGTCAGATTGTGGTTCTGAATGTCGTGGGTTCGA
>CALBYK010000362.1 GCA_937889855.1 uncultured Prevotella sp. | reverse complement strand
CTAAGATTGAGAAGTCAGGCGGCCACTACCACATAGTAGGAAACGATGCTGAAGGCCTTCACATTGGAGCGTTCTTCGGCAACTTTGCGGTTGTGCTCCGGGCCTATGCATATATCCTTACATTAGGTAATAAGCACATCAAGGAGGTAGGTCCGTTGGCCACGCTAAACGCCAACTATATAAAGCAATCGCTGAAGGATGTGTATGAATTGCCCATTGACCACACATGCATGCACGAGTTCGTACTGAACGGGCTGAAGGACAAGACTACTGGGGTGACGACAATGGACGTGGCAAAGCGTCTGCTCGACTATGGCTATCATGCCCCTACCATCTATTTCCCGCTCCTCTTCCATGAGTCGATGATGATTGAACCCACCGAGAACGAGAGCAAGGAAACGCTTGACGGATTTATAGGCGTAATGCGCAAAATAGCCGACGAGTCGGCCCACCAGCCTGACATTGTGAAGACAGCGCCCCACAGCACTCCTGCAGGACGCGTTGACGATGTACTCGCGGCCAAACAGCCTGTACTCACTTGGAAACAGATGAAAGCTTAGGCAATGTTAAGGGCAACTGTGCAGAATGCGCAATAAGCTAATTCTGCACGGTTACTTATTCATTTTTAAAAATCATTCAATTCATCGCGGAATGAAAAAATCGGACATTATTATCATAGGCTCTGGTCCAGGCGGGGATAATGCGGCCTTGTATGCCGCAAAAGAGGGACTCACGACAACTATTATCGAGAAATCAGATGTAGGTGGAACTTGCTTGAACAGGGGCTGCATTCCAACAAAGACACTTTGCCGGAGCGCGGAGGTTGCTGACGAGACAAGGAACGCTTCCGCTTACGGCCTTAATGTAAGCGGAGCGGTGAGCGTTGACTTCGGCAAGGTAATGGAGCGCAAGCGCAAGGTTGTCGAGCAACTTCGCTCTGGAGTTGAAACCCTTATGCAGACTCCTGGTATAACTCTTGTGCGCGGACTCGCACGTTTCAAGGACACAAAGACGGTAATTGTAGGTGACGAGGAATATACAGCCGATAACATAATCATCGCTACAGGCTCCACTTCCAAGTTTCCGCCAATAGAAGGAATCAAGGCTGATGGTGTCATGGATTCTACAGAACTACTTGAGATTGGCAATGTGCCGCGACATCTGTGCGTTATAGGAGCAGGAGTGATAGGAATGGAGTTTGCCTCCATTTTCAACAGTTTCGGCAGCAAGGTTTCAGTCCTGGAGTTTCTCGGTGAGTGCCTTCCGGTCCTTGACAAGGACATAGCTAAGCGACTCAGGCAAGCAATGTCCAAGCGCGGCATCGACTTCAGCATGCGGTCGGCTGTAAAATCCATCACTACTGTCAATCAAGAGGATGGCACAAAGAAACTTTCCGTCAGCTATGAGAGAAAGGGTGACATCCTATCCGTTACAGCAGACGCGGTACTTGTGGCCACAGGGCGCAAACCAAACACAGACGGGCTGCAACTGGGAAATGCAGGCGTAGAATTCTCTCAGCAGGGCATTACCGTGGACAAAGACTACATGTCCACGACCCCCGGCATATACGCAATAGGCGACGTAAACGGCTTGTGCATGCTTGCCCATGCTGCGTCAGCTCAAGGCCAGCATGTGGTTAACAAGATTTTAGGCAAGGCTGACGACATACGCTTTCACATAATGCCGTCAGCCATATTCACTTATCCTGAAGCGGCAAGCGTCGGAATGAGCGAAGAGCAGCTCAAGAGCGGAGGTGTGCAGTATATTTGCCGCAAGGGCTACTACCGCTCCAACGGCAAGGCCTTGGCCATGGACAAGACCGACGGTTTGCTGAAGCTGTTTGCGGACGCCACGAACGGCAAGATTATAGGTTGCCATGCTTACGGTGCTCACGCTTCAGACATCGTGCAGGAGGTGTCGTCGCTAATGTGCCGCTGTACAACGTTGGGACAGTTGGGCGAGATGATACACATCCACCCTACCCTTTCAGAGATTCTGAAGGAAACAGCCGGCTTGCACTAAGGTGTGGCAAGCAAGAGAGCGTGTCAAGCTTAGGCGTGTGCCTCGTCCTGGCACATTCTCTTGCTGACCACACATTCAGTCATTATTTATTATGATTGCACGTTTTAGGCAATATTTGTAATTTTGCAGCCGAAAAACGAGATATAATCATAATATACAAAGATTAAATGGATAATAAAAGAATCATCAGCGTAGCATTGCTTGCGTTACCAACAATGGCCGTTGCCGACAACTCCAACTGCGCCAGTATAGCCGACACATCACGCGTTCACAACATAAACGAGATAATTGTGTCAAGCAGCCCGAAAGACC
>CALBYK010000361.1 GCA_937889855.1 uncultured Prevotella sp. | reverse complement strand
TTGGCAAGTTTACGTGGAGCCGTCTATCAACTGGTCGCTGTACAACAACTACGAGCCAAATCCTGGCATGAAGTTCAACATCAACAGATCAGCCGCACAGCTCAAGGTTGGCGTGAACTACAAGTTCAAGAACTCTAACGGCTCACACAACTTCACTATCGCACAGGTGCGCGACCAGGCAGAGATTGACGGTCTCAACTCACAGATCAACTCTCTGCGCAGCGAGCTTAGCGCAAAGGACTCGGAGGTCGCAAACGCAAAGCAGGAGAACGCACGCCTTAAGCAAGCTCTCGCCGAGTGCAACAAGAAGACTAACGAGGTGAAGTATGTCAAGCCTGCTACCGCAACAAACCTTCAGCCAACCGTGCTCTTCCGCCAGGGCAAGACGACCATCGACCCGGCACAGTATGCGCCTATTGAGCTCATCGCAAGCTACATGAGGAAGAACAAGGACGCCAAGGTGGAAATCAAGGGATATGCCTCACCTGAAGGCTCAGCCGAAATCAACGCCCGCATCGCCCAGCAGCGTGCTGACGCCGTGAAGAACGCTCTCGTCAACAAGTACAAAATTGCCGCAAGCCGTCTGAAGGCCACTGGCATGGGAGCTACAGACAAGTTGTTCGAGCAGGTTGAGTTCAACCGCGTTGCCACATTCAACGACGTCAACAAGGACTAATTCCTACTTCCATAATAGATTAAAGGCGTGCCCTCGGAATACCCGGGCACGCCTTTTCAGTTTTTAAGGTACTAACTTTACCAAGCCTCGGTAGCTTCGATACAAGGCTTTGGTAATGGATGTACCAGAACTTGGTTGGATGATTACAAAGCCTTGGTAATAATTGGCCACATTTATCTCTTGTTGGTTGATGGATTTATCGTGGCATAATAACAGACAATCTTATTAAAAATGGAATTAAAGAAGTCGCAGCGCAATTGCCGCACAAGCCTCCGCGTCGGCAAGGGCATTATGATGCAGCTTAAGGTCGTAGCCACAATAGGCGGCAACGGTCTGAAGCTGATGGTTGAGGAGTTTCTTGCCAAGAATGTGACGGGAGGCACGGCATGTGCAGTGGAACTCATACAGGGGATAGTCCATCCCGTAAGCGGCGAACACCGCCCTAAGGCATCCCTCGTCAAACTGGCTGTTGTGCGCCACAAGCGGCAAACCTTCTATCTTTGGAGCGATCTGGCGCCAAACTGACGGAAACGCCGGAGCATCCTCCACATCCTGCATTGTCAATCCGTGGACACGGGTTGTGAAGAATGTGAAGAAGTCGGGACGGGGATATATGAGGCTGTAGTAGCGGTCGACAACCTTTCCGCCTCTTACCACGACCACACCCACGCTACAGACACTGCTGCGCTGCTGGTTGGCTGTCTCGAAGTCAATGGCTGCAAAATCTTTCATATTTATACGAGCTTTAAGTTATAGAACGCAAAGTTACATAAAAAACTTTGCAAAACGACTGAAAATGCGTAACTTTGCACTTATGAGAATAGACATTATAACCGTATTGCCCGAAATGCTTGAGGGCTTCGTGAACGAATCAATACTTGCACGCGCACAAAAGAAGGGGCTCGCCGAGATCCATCTGCACAACCTGCGCGACTACTCCACCGACAAATGGCGCCGCGTGGACGACTATCCTTACGGTGGCTTCGCCGGAATGGTGATGCAGTGTGAGCCCATCGACCGCTGCATTTCTGCCCTGAAGGCGGAACGACACTATGACGAGGTGATCTTCACATCGCCCGACGGCGAGAAGTTTGACCAGCACATTGCCAACGACCTCTCCATGAAGGGCAACATCATCATACTATGCGGACACTACAAGGGGATTGACCAGCGTGTGCGCGACCATCTCATCACCCGCGAAATAAGCATAGGCGACTACGTGCTTACCGGCGGCGAACTTGCCGCAGCCGTGATGGCAGACGCCATCGTGCGCATAGTGCCTGGCGTGATAGGCGACGAGCAGAGCGCGTTGAGCGACTGCTTCCAGGACGACATGCTTTCGGCTCCAATATACACACGCCCCGCCGACTACAAGGGATGGAAAGTGCCCGAAATACTGCTCAGCGGCAACGAGGCGAAAATAAAGAACTGGGAAATGGAACAAGCCATGGAACGCACACAGCGACTGCGTCCTGACCTGCTGGAGAAATAGATGGTCTATCCACGACATCTCGAGTGATGTAGTGACACAACAAACAGCCAGATATACTGCAACATCAAACATAGACATATATAAAACTAACTATAAAAAACAAATCTCCAAATGAACAAAAATCTATTTTCGGCCATAGCACTCGCTTTTGCCATGGCAATGCCAACCTATGCTCAGGACGGTGTATTGAAGAAGTACGCACAGCGCCTGTCAACGCCTCTCCACTACGTATGCTACCGCACCAAGGAGAATATCAAGATTGACGGCAAGCTCAACGAGAAGTCGTGGAGCAAGGCCGCACAGACGGAGTCGTTTGTAGACATCAGCGGCGAGGGATTCCCCAAGCCAATCTACGACACCAAGGCACGAATGATGTGAGGCGACAACTACCTTTATGTGTCGGCTGTGATGGAGGAGCCTAACATCGTGGCTCACCTCACACAACGCGACACTATCATCTACCACGACAACGACTTCGAGGTGTTCCTCGACCCGACTGGTGACGGACAGAACTATTTCGAGATTGAGAACAACGCGCGTGGCGTGGTGTTCGACCTTATGCTCGATCGCGCCTACCGCTCGGGCGGCAACTTCCACGTGCAGTGGGACTGCCCAGGACTGAAACTCGCCGTGTCGCATGACGGCACTCTCAACAAGCCAAAGGACAAGGACCGCTCATGGACCGTAGAGATGGCCATTCCACACAAGGCCATAACACGCAACTTCACCAACCCGCTACAGCCCGGCAACACATGGCGACTGAATTTCTCACGTGTGGAATGGCTGAAGAAAGGCGGACCAGAGGAAAACTGGGTGTGGACACCAACTGGCGAGATCAACATGCATGCTCCCAACCAATGGGGATTCCTCCAGTTCTCCGACAAGGTTGTAGGCACTGGCACCGACGAGTTCCGCTGTCCATACAACATGGAAGCCTACAAGCTCCTCTGGGCTATATTCTACGCACAACTCGACAACAACAGTAAGGCGGGACGGTTTGCAAGCTCGCTTGAAGCTCTCGGCGTGACCGACAGCGACCTCACTACCCTGCCGAAGGGCAGCAACGTTGAAGTTGAAGCCACTTCAAGCCAGTTCAACATCAACATTCTTGTTGGAGGAACAGGTAAGCACTATACTGTTGACCAGAACGGAAAGTTCGAGGTGAAATAATAAATAGGGTGTGTCAAGACTGTCAACAGTCTTGACACACCCTATTTTTTCTACCGGTTTATCTTCTCCAGGTTATTCCTCCCAGACCAAATATGCCGACACGAGCCAATGGTTCATCTCATTGCCCTTTATAGGCTGCGCCTTCGGTATCGCTATTGACAACGAGTGTCTGCCTGCCGTCAATCTGCTGAGCGGTATTTCCTCAGGCACAACGTCAGAACCAGGACACCAGTTGGAGCGCGAGAAGTCGGATGAGCCGACAGGTTCCTCTATTTCCTTTTCGGTATAGTTTCCGTCCTCACCTATATATGAGGCAACACGCTTCTCAAGCCATACACCGGTACCTGGATTGAAACGCCGGAACGAGGCGCAATCATCACGCCACGGTGTGAAGCGGTACACTTCCTTGCCGTCAACGCTGATGATGTTCTCCTGCGGTGTGAACTCATCGCCACCAT
This sequence comes from uncultured Prevotella sp., assembly GCA_937889855.1. Taxonomy (GTDB): domain Bacteria; phylum Bacteroidota; class Bacteroidia; order Bacteroidales; family Bacteroidaceae; genus Prevotella. The sequence goes on along the minus strand of CALBYK010000361.1, from coordinate 526 downwards.
CGTGACCGCCATGTCCTGTAACAATATATTTCAACTGCACGTTCTTTGCCCCTTTAGGCAAAGTGAAGTCAGTTGTGAGCGGCTTACGCGCAAAGATGTCGGGATACTCCTGGCCAATGTAATACATCGTGTTGACAAGCGGCAAGACATGTGTGCGCTTCATGTTGTCACAACTTATCTGGCTCTCCTTAAACTGAAGCTCAACGCTTGCAAGATAGCCTTGCTCTGTCCATGTGTCAATGAACACGCCTACATAAGCCTCATCCTCAAGTGCAGAATAGCGGTCGGTGATGTCCTGCTGCCACTCCACGCTGTCGGCCCATTTTGGAATGTACACGGGGCGGCGCTTTGCTGACAGCGCATTGTCCTTGCCACTGTAGTAGCCAACTCCAAATGGAGTCATGAAGCGCATCAGCTCTATCGTGGGTTGATAGTCCTTACCTGCCACGACACCCACAAGATGCTCATACTTCAACGTGTCTATTGCAGGAAACTTGTTCTTGCCCTCGGCTATGGTCATAAGATT
>CALBYK010000360.1 GCA_937889855.1 uncultured Prevotella sp. | reverse complement strand
TCGCAAGGCGGCACGGTGCTTTGCAAATGCGGGAGGGTCGAGAATGATGAGGTCGTACATTTTGTCATTAGCGTCAAGATACTTGAACGCGTCCTCACAAAATGCCGCGTGACGGCCGTCTCCCGGGAAATTCAACGCTATATTCTTGTTGGTAAGCTCAACGGCCTTCGCGCTGCTGTCCACTGAATGCACCAGTTTGGCTCCTCCTCGCATGGCATAGACGGAAAATCCGCCTGTATAGCAGAACATGTTGAGTACGGAACGGTCCTTAGAGTAAGTCTCGAGCAAATGGCGGTTCTCTCGCTGGTCGATGAAGAATCCTGTCTTCTGTCCCTTGAGCCAGTCGATGTGAAACTTCAGTCCGTTCTCCGAAGCCACATCGCTCCCCATGGAGCCGTAGATGAATCCGTTCTCATGCTCTACATCGGCCTTGAAAGGCAGAGTAGTCTCGCTCTTATAGTAGACATTCTTTATTCTTCCGCCACTTGTCTTCACCAGAGCCGCACAAATCTCACCGCGTGCAACGTGCATGCCTACACTGTGAGCCTGCATGACGGCCGTGTCGCCGTAGCAGTCAATGACGAGTCCCGGAAGGTTGTCTCCTTCGCCGTGCACAAGGCGGAAGGTGTTGTTATTGGCGCGTTCTGTCAAGCCAATCGCCTTGCGAAGGTTCCACGCCGACATAAGGCGCGACTCCCAGAATTGGGCGTCGATGGCAATGTCGCGGAAAGACAGCACTCTTACGGCTATACTTCCTATCTGATACATGCCAACGGCGATAAACTCGCCAGCGGCTGTCATCACGCGCACGATGCCGCCTTCGTCAATACCCTCGTCCATCCGTGCTACTGCTCCTGAGAATATCCAGGGATGGAAACGCTTTAGGCTCTCTTCCTTGCCTTTCTTCAAATATATGCTTTTATACATATCGCATTTTTTTTGTTTGTAATCTTCGTTGTATTATTCACGCATTACCTGCCGCGTCATCCTCAGCGGTGGTCTTGACAAGCTCATAGTCGTGTGTGGTCATAAGGCGCATAATCTCCTCGTAAAGGTTGATACAGGCCCAGGCATCAATGGCGGCATATTCCTTCTGTTTGTCCGTCAGGATGTCTGCCTCCCAGTTGGTGAGCCGCTGGCGCTTACTTATCTTCTGCCCGAAAAGATTGGCATACAGTTTCTGCAGGCTCTTGTCCTCTATCCCCAAGTTGCCTATGATGTCCTGGATGTCAATGAACCATCCTGGATCGAAATCCTCCCGTCGGTGCAGCGACATGATGTCGTCGTGCCACGACAGACCCACCATCGGCACGATTTTGTTGCTCAGCAGACGTATGAGCGATTTAGGCAGGCCGAGATGGTTAAGGCGGAAGAGGAAGCAGCGCTCGCGTGTGGACACCTGCAGCAGGGCCACTTTGTGGTTCTGCCCGCGTCTGAAGGCTGGGCGTGTCTCCGTGTCTACTCCCAAAATGTCGCATGTCAACAAATAGTCAACCGCCCGCTCTGCCTCATACTCGCTCAGGACAACGGTTATGGAGCCCGGAAAGCTGACAAGCGGCAATGTATTTATTGTATGCTTGTCTATCTTATCGTAAATTATCTTTTTCATCCTACATCATTAAAGATTCTGCAAAATTAGAAAAAAGTTATGAAAATATGGCTCTTTACGAGTTTTTTCCACTAATTTTGTAGCTAATAAATAACATCAAAACAAAAATACGGCATCAACACACATAATTATTGACTTTAAAATGGCGAAAAAGAAATCAGAGCGTAAACCTTCAAACATAAGCGAGGCCGTCGGACTCTCGAGTTTTCTGAGAAGCGAGCGTACCGACTTCCTGTTTGGGTTGATAATAACCCTATTTGCAGTTTACACATTTGTGGCAATGTTCTCATACCTGAAAACAGGAGCAGCCGACCAAAGCCTGCTTGAGAACCTCCGCCCTGGCGAATGGCTCAACAGCGGGAAAATATTCTGCAACTATTGCGGCTCGACAGGAGCGATACTGTCCTACCTGCTCATAACCCAAAACTTCGGCTACTCTGCATTCATCCTACCGTGCTACCTTGTCTTGGTAGGTGTCAAGATGATGCAGATATACAAGGTGAACCTATGGAAGTGGTTCTTCGGCATGGGTTTCGCCATGATTTGGCTGTCTGTCTTCTTGACAAAGGTTATGTCATTGTTCATGTCAGAGTCGGTTTTCAATCCCGGCGGCAACCATGGTGCGGTTGCTGTGAACTTTGTTGAAAACGTCATTGGTCCTCCTGGACTCACTGCCGTGCTTTTCTTTACGGCGGTAGCTTTCCTCACGTTTGTCAGCAAGCAGACTATATCCTGGATAAGACACATGCTCAACCCGCTGAAGACCGGAGTGGACAAAGTGACTGGCATTGTCAGCGACAAGCTTGCCGGTAGCGAGATCGCCAAAGCAGACGCAGCTGGAGATGTAGGCTTGGA
>CALBYK010000359.1 GCA_937889855.1 uncultured Prevotella sp. | reverse complement strand
TGACCATTCCTGCCTGCATAGTAGGCATATTGTTTGCAGTTGCGGCAAGCTGGTATCGCGGCCTTGACCTCAAGGACGACCCCAAGTTTCAAGCAATGATAGCCGACCCCGTGCAGCGTGCCTACGTCTATGGCAACACCGCCACAACGCTCGACCGCAAGATCGCGCCCGAAAGCAAGCGTGCCGTATATATCTTCCTTGGCGCACTGGCAATAATTGTAGTGATTTCAATAGCGAGCATGATGGGCGTGAACCTTTTGCCGACATACGACGCTGTGCATGCCGTGGCGGGAGGCCCGTCGTCGGTGACAATACAGGCCGGTGTGACTGAGACCGTCAAGCAGCTTACAAAAGCCGGAGTTGTTGTGCCTGGGGTGACGGAGACCGTTAGGTAACCCTTGTCGATGAACCTCGTCATCCAGATTATAATGATAGGCGCAGCCGCGCTGATGGTAATCTTCTGCAAGGCAAAGCCAAAGGCTGCCGTCGGCGGCGCCGTGTGGCAAAACGGCATGGTGGCTGTTGTGGCCATCTACGGCATCGCCTGGATGAGCGACACGTATTTCGCCAACTACCAGCCTGAGATACAGGCAATGCTCACCGACCTTGTGAAGGCCTACCCATGGACCATAGCCATAGCCTTCTTCTTTGTGTCGGTGCTCATCAACTCGCAGGGGGCTGTCGTGGTGTCAATGCTTCCGCTTGCCTATTCGCTTGGCATCGACGGCTGGATTTTGCTCGGAGTGATGCCCTCGGTGTACGGCTATTTCTTCATTCCCAACTATCCGTCGGACATCGCCACCGTCAACTTCGACCGCTCAGGAACAACCGTAATCGGAAAATATCTGCTCAACCACTCCTTCATGATGCCAGGACTGATACACGTTGTCACGGCATCGCTCGCGGGAATAGGTATAAGCTATATCTATCACTTTGTGCTTGGGATGTACTGATTGTTGTGGCTCCCTGCTAATATTCGCTCGGCACCACGCCGAACTGCTTCTTGAACGCTACGGAGAAGTGGGCGGCGGTGCCGAAGCCGGTCATCACCGCCACTTCCGAAACATTGTGCTTGCCCTCGCGCAATAGTTGGGCGGCCCGGTTGAGCTTGTAGTGGCGGAAGAATGAGCCTGGTGTCTCACCGGTGAGTTCCTTGAGCTTGTAGTTGAACTTCGACTGGCTGATGAGCAGGTCGTGGCAAATTGTGGCGACGTTGAGCTCAAACTCGGCGGAGCGTTTCTCCATCAAGACGTAAAGCTCGTCCATGAACTTGCGGTCTTGCTCCGACATGTCGGAGGCAACGGCTTCTGTTGATGTGCTGTCGCCGAGACGGCGGCGCAGGGTCTGCACGTTGTTGAGCTGCGAGCACACAAGAGCCTGGAGATACCCAGGGTCGAAAGGCTTGGTCACGTAGGCCACCGCGCCAAGCTTCAGACCGCTTATCTGCTCGTCGATGTTCGACTTGGCTGTGATGAGCACTACTGGGATGTGGCTCCACGTGAGGTCAGACTTCAGTGTGCGGCAGAATTCATACCCCGACATCTCGCCCATTATGATGTCGCTCAGTATTATGTCGGGGCGTATATCCGCCATGTCGTGCAGGGCCGTCTCGGCTGAGTAACGGTTCTCAACAACATATTCGTCGGCGAACAGCGAGCTTATGTAGCTTGCCACGTCCACATCGTCGTCAACCACAAGAATCTTCGTTCGGTTCTTGTGGCTTTCTGTTTTTGGCTCTGTGTCATTGGCTTCTATAGTAATCTGCATCACGCGTGTCGGCTCGGCTGCCACTTCCTCGCCGTCATAGGCATGTTGTGACATTGGCAGTGAGAAGCCGAACGCCACACCGTCGTGGGTCGGGTAGGCTTCGTCACACACGTTGCGCACGTCGATGTAGCCATGGTGCAGGTCGACAAGCCGCTTAACGTAGTACAGACCTATGCCTGTGCCCCAGCCATATTTGTGCTGCGCGTTGGTATCGGTCATTTGGTAGTAGCGCTTGAAAACATCCTTCATACGGTCGCCTTCAATGTGCGACCCGCTGTTGAACACCTCCACGTTGAGCCACATGCCCTCGTAAGACGATTGTCTTGTGCACATGCTGATGGCAATGCGCCCGTGGTCGGGAGTGTGTTTCAAGGCATTTGTGAAGAGGTTGCTCATTATTTTCTCAAACTTGTCGGTGTCGAGCGGCATATTGTAGACTGTGGATGGTTTCTGTTCTGCGTCAGACGGGAGCCTGGCGTTCCTGCAGTCGTCGGCAATATTCACGTCGAGGCTTATGCCGCGCACCCTTGTCGACTCCTCGAATGCGGCGGCGAGTGTGCGCAGCTCGTCGGCAGCATCCACCCTGCTCACTTTTAGCCTAAGTGTGTCGGCTTCAAGCTGGTTGAAGTCGAGCATCTGGTCGATAAGGCGCAACATGCGGTTGACGCTTATGCACACGCGGTTGAGCGAAATCCTCACCCGGTCGGGCAGCGACTGGTCGGCTTTCAGTGAGAGCAGCGGTCCGGCAATTATGGTAAGAGGGTTGCGGAACTCATGTGATATGTTGGCAAAGAAGCTCATGTTCATCTCGTTGGTGTGTCGCTCGCGCTCACGTTCTTGTTGTTCATGGATGAGGCGCAGGCGGTTGGTGCGTATGCGCAGATAGAGTGAGTTGGCATAATATATGGCCATGCCAATGCATGCAATGTACAGCATCCATGCGGCAGCCGACTGCCACGGCGCTGGTTTGACTGTTATCCTGATGGTACGCTCAGCGGCAGACGGCAGGTTGGGCGATGAGATGAGGCGCAGGCGGAACGTGTATTCACCAGGCGCGAGGTTGCCGAAGTGTGCAGTGTTGGCATAGGTAGGCTCGTGCCATGTGCGGTCGGCACCGACGAGCATATACTGGAAGCGCAGTGACGAGCGCTGGGCATAGTTAGGGTAGAAGAAATGCAGGGTTATGTCGTTCTCGTTGTGGGCGAGAGTGTAGTGGGGAGCATTGTTGAGGTTGTCGTTGATGGAAAGCTGTGTGCCGCCAGTATTCTTCACATCCATTCCGTAGATGCATAGGTCGCTTTTCTCGGTGTCGTCTTCCGATATGTCGTGTGGCAGGAAAATGCATCCGTCGGAACTTCCGAGCACGATGTTGCTGTCGGGCGAGATGCATAGCGAGTTGTCGAAGAACTGTCGGTTCCACAGGTTTTGGCTCGACGACGCAAGACTGTTCTTCAATACAGCTCCCGATGTTGGCTGGTAGCACACCACATCCTTCAGCGTGGTTATCCATATCTGGCCTTTATGGTCTTCGATTAGTCCCTGAATGTGCACGTCCTCGGGGAAAGGCATGCGGCTGATGTGGCTGCTGTGAGTGTCGAGACGGTATAGTCCGGTGCGTTTAGTGCCGAGCCATATGTTCTGTCGCGAGTCAATGCGCACGAAAGCAGGATCGATGTTGCGGGCATTCTCTATATGGTTGGTCTTGAGCAGTGTGAGTTTGTTGTTTGACAGGTCAAGCGATGCGATGTTCATGTTTTTCATGAAAAGCATCAGTTTGCCGTTGCCGACGGGCGCGAGCTGCGTCTCGTCGTCAAACCATGGATTGTCTATGCGTATTGAGTCGGCATGGTTGGAACCGAACCTGTACCTTATTATATATCCACCGTCACTGACGACATACAGATTGTCGCCGATGTTGGTGCCATATCCAAGACAATGGCTTGTCAGTGGCGAACTGAATGCTTTGCCTTCAACACTGACTCTGCCTTTGCTTATGCGGCAGCACAATATCTGGCAGTTGGCAATGAGCCAAGTGCTTCCAGTGTTGTGTACAACGATGTTGTTGAGATGGAGCTGGTCGGATGGTGTGGTGTTGAACAGACTGTTGTAAGCGATGTCGCTGAACGATTGGCTGTTGGCGTCGAAGGTGCGCAGGCGCAGTGTGGAACCGGCAAGAATATGTGTGCCGACGGTGGCAAGTGCCACAATGTCGTGTGTCGCTGTGGCATGGGCGAGCGTGTTGGCATTTGCGTGCCAGTAGGCTGCTATGTTGCCGGAAACTACCTGGTAGCCAGCGTTGCGGTAGCCTATCCACAGGTTGTGGTCGTTGTCGGTGAACGTTGTTGAAATGATGTCGATAGGCTTGGCAAGCAATGCCGTGTCGTAATGTATGGCAGTGTGTTTCTCCGCCATGTGTCTTGCCGTTGTTCTGCTTATGCCGTCGTCGCTGTTGATACGGAATGTCGCAGTCTTGGTTTTCACTAAAATACCATCTTTGCTGTCATCGCGGATACATGTTATGTTGTCGTATGTGTCTGGCAGCTTGTAGCGCCGGAACTTATATCCGCCCTCATAGCGTGCCAGTCCGTTCTGTGTGCCTATCCACATGCGTCCCTTACGGTCGAGGTGCAGACAGTTTATATAGTCGTCGGGCAGTGCGGTGGAGTCGTTGGCGTCGTGGAAAAACTGTATGTAGTCATGTCCGTTGAACACGTTTATGCCGGCCGACGTGCCTATCCACATCAGTTGTTTGGAGTCTTGTGCAATGGCTGTGACATTGAGCGATGATAGCATGAAGTCATCATGTGTGTGAAGACTCTTTACTGACATGTGGCTTGACGTATAGTGCCTGTTGGGGTCAATGGCGTATACGGCTGCGAGCACTACGAAAATGACGGTTAGGGATATTATGAGTATTTGCTTTCTTTTTTGCATGTATGTTAGGTTTAGGTATTAATGTGCTGCAAAATTAATAAATATGTGGCAGTAATATTACTTTGGATTCAATAAATTGTCGTAACTTTGTGAAATAAACAAACAGTTGTTCAAATGACAAAGAAGGAACTATATATCCATGTGCTCGCCTATTTTCGCAGTCTCCATCCAGAAGTCACCACAGAACTTGAATTCAAGTCGGTTTTTCAACTGCTTGTAGCTGTAGTGCTTAGTGCGCAATGCACAGACAAGAGGGTGAATCAAGTTACCCCCGACTTGTTTGCCAGTTATCCAGACGCCCGTTCGATGGCTGAGGCTGACGAGGTGGAAGTGTATGAGTATGTGAAGAGTGTGAGC
>CALBYK010000358.1 GCA_937889855.1 uncultured Prevotella sp. | reverse complement strand
GCGTCGGTGACATCGCTGCAGAGTGCCTATATCGACTATAAGACTAATGAGACGGACCTGTCGAAAATTGAGTTCGGATGCGACTCCAAGCTCAACGGCAACGACATCATCATTCTTGCCAAGCATGACATGGTGAACCACCGCATATTCTTCCAGGTGAACCAAGACATACCCATCAGTGCCTATGGCTCCCAAACCAGCGGTACGGCAAAGGCATGGATAAAGGTGAACAACCTGAAGAAATACATAGACGTGGAGTATGATGTGGAGCCTTTGTTCAAGGTGTCGCCGGTAGACATCACCATATTCTACGACAAGGACGACCAGACGGAGAACAAAAAAGTGGTGACATTCACGACTAATCTCGGCGGACTCGCCTTCCCTGAAGGATGGAGCAGCGGCAAGGTGCTGTCGGCAGGTCACAATGGCGCGTCGCAGATAAAGATAGAGTATAGCAACACCGCCGTGGCATACGGCACATTCACGGTGACTGCCATTACCGACCCTGGCACAACAACCGTACACACATTCACGGTGACATCACTTGACGGTAGCAAGAGCCAGGAGATACGTGTGACGGTGAAGCAGAAGTTCGGTCCATACCGCATCTACATGCGTGCCATCAACGACCTTGTATGGGGCATTGGCGGAGAAACAACGTCGGATGAAGGAAAGGACAACCAGTTCAGCTGGACAGACCAGCAACTTGAGTCGGACAAGCTGGGAAGCAATAATCCTAATTGGCGTGACGGCTGGCAGTCGTCGGGGCCATGGACTGACGAGGTGAAGTCTGGCGTACACTATGCTTATATATACACGCAGATAGGTGAGACGGACAACTGGCAGGACACCGACAAGCAGCCAGTGTGGCTGTTCACGGCAGGTTTCCCGGGCGACGAACTCATGGCAGACCTTTCAAATCCGGGTTGGTTCTATGTAACAAAGTCGGAACTAATGACGCAGACGGGCAAACTGAACAATGCCCAGGGCGACAAGCAAATCACGCCGGGACAGACGCTCGTGATATTCAGCAACAATACCAATGTCAGTGGGGGCGGCTACACCCGCCACAGGTTCACACACCATCTTGATGCCGGTATGACTTTGTTTAATTTTGAGGACCACGAGGGATGGTATGTCTACGACCCGACAACAGAGCCTTACTATAAGGTGTATGACGATAAACCGGAAATTGTGGACATAAAGTATGTAGTATATACACGCAACAAAGTGACGGGATGGTATCACAATTATGGCGTGAGAAACGGTGTGCAGCCCTATACGCATTACACCGTCTATTCCACTACCTATAAGGACGGACACTTCACAAGTGTGCAGGACGGTGGCTGGTGGAAAACGGAGATATGGCTCAAGGCACCGAAGGACGACAACGAGAAGGCCATCAGGCTGAACCTGCAGAACTCGTCAGACGAGCCGACGCTCAACAACGGTGCGCCATTCGAGACAATGACAAAGAGCGGCAGCTTCTATGTTGTCAAGACAACCTACGACAATGGAAAGTGGACTGAGGGCGACCACCGTTAGTCCTGCGACGCGGCATTGTGCTGCCAACTCATTCCATAAGTATAAAAACCTAAACAATGATGAACAAGATAAGGAACATAGCAATCTGGCTGTTTTGCCTTCTGGCGCTTGCTGCATGCAGCGACAACGACACACCGTCGTTGCCGCCAAACGCACTCAACGACGACGGTAGCATAACGCTCACGCTGAAGCTGCCTTCCTACACGCGGCTTGATGTCAGGACGCGTGCCGCTGCCGAGACATTGGGCGACATCAACGTTCTTTACTATGATGAGTCGCGCAAGTATCTCGGCAAGACAGTGGTAGCGGCTTCCGACATCGTGGCAGCGGGCAGCGATTACAAGATAAAGGCATTTGTGGAGTCTGGCACGTTCTATGTGCATGTCGTTGCCAATGCCGGGACAATATCCGACAGCGAGGCTGCCGACATGAGTGCTGCGTTCCGCTCGTCAACGCCCAGTTCCGGACAGCCCGTTTGTTGGGGCTACACCACATTGAGCAATATCATCGCCAACCCGACAGCTACCAACGTGACGATGCTTAGGCAGATAGCCAAGGTGTCGGCAAGTGTCGACAGTGAGGTGAGCAATTTTGAGATTACCGGTGTGAAAATGGTTGGTACTGCGGTGGCTGGCTCGTTGGCTCCTGCCGGATGGAATGCCGACCCTTCAGAGGCGACTAATGCCAGTGGCGAGACCTTCACGGCTGAAACAAGTGATTTCCAGACGGGAGAGGTGGCTTTCTACGAGACTGCCGCCGGCAAGGCCTGTGCCATACTGCGTGCAAAGTATAACGGCACGGAGGGATATTACAAAGTGGCGTTTACCAATGCCGTGACTAATAGCACTATGCCATTGCTGCGCAACCATTGCTACAATATTGTGGTGAAGTCGGTGAACCATGCCGGCTGGACAAGCGAGGCAGACGCGAGAAGCCACGAACCGGAAAATAGGCTGACGGTGGAAGTGGTCGACGACAACCCTCCTGTGGTTGACATGGTGGCGTGCAAGGACTACGAGCTTGGAGTGTGTGCAGACCCGGCTCCACTCGGTGCGTCAACATCCACAGAGGTGACGCTGGTGACGACCATACCTGACGGTGCCTACTCATATAATGTCGTATCGGGTGGAGAATGGATAAAAAAAGTGGAACAGACAAGCGTGACGGACATTCCTGGCACAGGCGAGCTGTCGTCGAATGGCAAGAAGTATGTGCTTACGCTCACACTTGACCAAAACAAGAACTCGGCTCCGCGTGAAGGCAAACTTGTCGTGACATCGGGCGACCTACAGCGCGAAATCACAATCACACAACAGGGCTACGACTTCCGCCACGACTCCAACCGACGGGTGGCAATGAGCGGACTCACCGATACCGACATACCCGACTATTTTGACTGGATTGACAACACGCTCAAAGGCATACTGCCGGAGGAAATGTGGGGATATGTGCGCAACGACGGACTGCACTTTATGATAGGCGAAGGGGTGGCAAGCAGAGGCGACGCCAACCTGATATATTACATTCCTAAGCTGTCGGGCGACAACATCAGCTACGACACGGAGCATCTGAACATCTCCGAGGTGACTTACAACGGAAAGACATGCTATAAGGTGGTGCTCGAAAGCAAATACTGCGGCATGGACGGAACCACGGACAATCGCTACATGCTTTGGCAAAACCGCAGTGGACTGACCATCACTATCACAAACGCAAACAATCCGGAAGTGAAAATCTCCTATCCTATATATCATGTGGGTGTGTTCTCGAAACTGACAACCGACTATCAGGTCGGCACGGCGTATGAGGGATGGTACTACTACGAGATGGTGAAGGTGCGCGGCTCCAACGGATATGTTTACAATATGCTCGACCGTAACCTCGGAGCAAAGAACAATGGCTACTATTCGCCCGCGACAGAGGCTCTGAAGGACAACAACGTGGCGATAGGCGGATATTTTAAGATTAAGGAAACAAAGGATAAGGATATCTTTGACAGCTTCAAGATAGGCAACTTCATTGTGCCTGATAACGAGCACATGGAGATAATCTTCACCGACAACTGTGTGACCACAGCCCAAACCGTTTACGGAGAGACCTATTATTGCATACAGTTGCCAACTGTTGACTCACAGTTGCCTTATGTCTACGTGCCGCTCAGCGGCTACCGCGAGGGCAACGGAACGAAAGTGAAGGATCCTTATCATGCCAACCTGTGGACCCAGACGCCACTGTCGGGCTATCAGGGGTTCAGCCCCAATAGCGATGAGTATGGCTATTGGTATATGTATCTTGACATATATGGCAAGCAGGTGACTGTATCCAACACGCGTTTCGTGAGCGGCAGTACAGGGGAGAATACCGGACGCTACAAGGCAATGCCAATCAGATTGATGATTGATTGACGATGATTATGATAGGTGAGGGTGTGGCAAAATGCACGATTACAGTTTTATCCGTGCATTTTGACACACCCTCCTCCAGTGGAATATTTATTCATAGTGTATACGTAAATGAATAAATATACGTTATTGCGCATATTTTATACGCTTTTTGGTTTTGCCAATAGGTAAATATGTATTAATTTTGCACGCGGAAAAGAATTATTGCATATTTATGCAATGCGTAATTGTAAAAGTAAGGTAATGTCAAACAACGAACAACATCATTCAGCAAAGGAACAACATTTGAAGAAACGTCCGTAGGCTAAGCTCTCGCTGTTGCCGATAGTGGTGCTCGTGGCGATGCTCACGTGCACGATACGCGCCTTCGGCAGCGAGTCGCTCGACGGCGCGTCGCAGATAACACTGCTCACGGTGTCGGCGTTCTGCGTGCTCATAGGCATGGGCTACCTCAACGTGCCATGGGCGAGTTTTGAGAAAGCCATAGTGAAGAACGTGGCGAGTGTGGCAAGCGCGCTCGTCATACTGCTGCTCATCGGTGCGTTGGGCGGCGCGTGGATGGTGAGCGGTGTGGTGCCTACACTAATATATTATGGTATGCACGTGATCAATCCCGACGTGTTCCTCGCCTCGTCGTGTGCCATCTGCGCGCTGGTGAGCGTGATGACAGGCTCGTCGTGGACCACGATAGCCACAATAGGCATTGCCCTCATGGGCATAGGCAGGGCGCAGGGCTTTGCCGAAGGATGGGTGGCGGGCGCGATAATATCGGGCGCGTATTTCGGCGACAAGATATCGCCACTGTCCGAAACCACCACACTCGCCTCGGGCGCGCTCGGCGTGCCGCTCTTCAAGCACATACGCTACATGCTTGTAACCACGGTGCCGTCGATTGTTGTCACGTTGGTGATATTCGCCATTGCCGGACTGTTCTACGACACCACCTCCACGCAGGACGCTGCCAACTTCACCGCAGCCCTAAGCTCGCGCTTCAACATTACGCCGTGGCTGCTGCTCGTGCCCGTGCTCACGGGCGTGATGATAGCCCGCAAGGTGCCGGCGGTGATAACGCTGTTCGTCTCTACGCTGCTGGCTGTCGTGGCGGGCGTGG
>CALBYK010000357.1 GCA_937889855.1 uncultured Prevotella sp. | reverse complement strand
CTCGACTACAAGGCACCGCTCGCGGCAGCCATAATGATTGGCATGATTGCGCTGATGGTGTTCGACTTTATTCCCGTGGCACCCGTCACAGCCGTAATAATCGCCGGACTGCTTATGGTCATCACTGGATGCATACGCTCCGTGGAGGCCGCATACAAGACAATTAACTGGGAGAGCATAGTGCTCATAGCCGCCATGCTGCCTATGTCGACAGCACTTGAAAAGACTGGAGCGTCGGCAATGGTGGCGCGCCTGTTAGCCGACAACCTCGGCGAAGCAAGCCCATACGCGCTGCTGGCTGGCATCTACTTCACCACATCGCTCTTGACAATGTTCATTAGCAACACAGCCACAGCCGTGCTGATGGCCCCGATAGCACTCACGTCGGCTGCCGCCACAGGCATAAGCCCCTATCCCATGCTATTCGCCGTGACCTTAGGTGCAAGCATGTGCTTCGCGTCGCCGTTCTCCACGCCGCCAAACGCACTCGTCATGCAGGCCGGAGGCTACTCGTTCATGGACTATGTAAAGGTGGGGCTGCCGTTGCAGATAATAATGGGCCTGGTGATGATTGGCATCTTGCCACTACTGTTTCCTTTTTAGCGACATCGGCAAATATAAATAATATGAATTTCACTCAAAAGCAAAAATTTCTGTATCTTTGCAGGAAAATATAAACAAACTAATTTATGCCATTAAGATTACCAGATAAACTCCCCGCAATAGAGCTTCTGAAGAAGGAAAACATCTTCGTGATAGACAACTCACGTGCCACAAGCCAGGACATACGCCCGCTGAGGATAGTTATACTCAACCTCATGCCACTGAAGATCACTACCGAAACCGACCTTGTGCGCCTATTGTCGAACACACCGCTACAGATGGAGATATACTTCATGAAACTGAAAAGCCACACGTCAAAGAACACGCCGATAGAGCACATGATGATGTTCTACAAGGACTTTGACGTGCTGAAGACACAGAAGTTTGACGGAATGATTATCACGGGCGCGCCAATAGAGCACCTCGACTTTGAGGACGTGGAATACTGGGACGAGATATCGCGCATTTTCGCATGGGCTGACACACACGTCACTAGCACTATGTATATATGCTGGGCAGCACAGGCAGGACTTTACTACCACTACGGGGTGCC
>CALBYK010000356.1 GCA_937889855.1 uncultured Prevotella sp. | reverse complement strand
GAACTCGCGCCATGAGTCGGGGTCAATGCCTTTGACGAAAGAGTCGAGCGTTATTCCCTCAAAATGTTCAACCGTTCCATAAATCATGATAGGGAAGCGACTCGATATCTGGTTAAGTATGTGTATGGCACGCTGCCGTGGAGTCATCTTGCTTGTTGCTTGGCGCATTGCCGTAACAGCCGCCTCCTCGTTCTGCTCAATTTTCTCTCTTGCGGCTTTCTCCTTGCCGCTTTCTTTTTTCTTTGCTTTCTTTTGTGCGGTAATGCCGGCAACAAGTTCACGGTTGCGCTGCCGTTCGGAGGCGAGCCCGCGCACTATGGCTTCAGCCACTTGGTCGAGCAGACGTATGTCCTGCTTGCGCAGGTTGTCGAGATTGCCGTAAAGACAGTCGTCACGGAATCCGTTTCTTATGAGTGAGTCGGAATATGCTGATGTGACAGAGCGTATGAACTTCTCTGTGTCATAGACAATCTTCTTGTTCGCGGAAATCTCTATTACGGGGCAATAGGTGAGAAACTCGGTGAGTTTGGCGTGACGCTCGGATGTCTTGGAAGTGTATGTGTTGTTGTTGACATACTGGTCAACAACCATGAGTGTGCGCCTTGGCGAGAAGTCGATTGCGTAGCAATTCTTCTTTACGCGCGAGTCGTAATATGGACTTTGACATCTGAATATTGTTTGAAAATAGCGCATACCGCCAGTCTCCGCTGCTCCTGCAAGCATGAGTACGGCAGTCCATTCTGGTACGGAAACACCCATGGTAAGCCGGCCACACGACAGAGTTATGGTCTTGTCATTGGATGATATAGCTTTCCTCACGCGCTCCAATGCGTCACGGTCGTGCCGTGTCTGCTCGTATATGTCAACACGTTCGTCGTTTATGATGCCGTCTCCGGCGACATTGACGATGGCATACTCCCTGAATGGGTTTTCAGGGCTGTCTTCAGAGAGCAGATTGGCAAGGCACATCGCCGATTGTACACCGGGTACATACCATAATGTATGGTTAAGGCTGTCTTTCAGTTGTGTGTTGGCATACGGGTAAAGGGCGTTCTTGCTGTTCTTGCCAATGAGCTGCAGGAAATCCCTCACATCTTCCTCATGCACAAATCTTGCGGCAGGTGTGTTTCTTCTTGTCTTGCCCCTTTTGGCGTTCTCTTCTGGGGAAACTTCCTCGGTGCGGAAGAATTCGGCAAAGTTGAAGCCTCCAGTCTCGGCAATCCGATATTTGCGGAACTCGCGTGCGATGTTGTAAGTGACAATTCTCATTTCAGCGAGTCCGCCATAAGGGTTGGCGCCGGTGTTATGTGATCTGTCCCATTCGTGCTTTGCTTCTTGCTCCATGCAGTAATCCCAATGATACACCTCTGTGTCGTCAAACAGTTGCTGTATGTTGTAAGGTGTGCCAGAAAGGTAAAGCGTGCGTAGTGTACGCCTTTTCTGCAGTTCCCCAATCACGTCACGTCCAAGGCGCGACATGATGCCTTCATGTGCCTCGTCCACTATGAGCAGGTCCCAGTGGGCGGCAAAAATGTTGTCGTTCTTGTCAATACCCTTTTGCTGGTTCACCCTTTTCGAGCCACGCAGGTCTTGCATGGAAGCAAAATATATATAGTGGACATTCTTGTCTTCCTTCGCTTTGGACTCAAGCGACTCAAAATCCTCCGCCTGCTGTTTGCCTGTGTTGACGTTCTTGCATCCATATAGCCATCCTTTGAGTCCCAGCTTCAGAAGTGAGCTAAACCATTCGCCGCGTACATTCGGACGATGTGTGAGGATAAGTGTTCGCCTGTAGCCACATTGGCGTGCCACTTCAAGTGCACATAAGGTCTTGCCGAATCGCATCTTGGCATTCCATAGCATTTTGCGGTTGCGTTTCAGGCTATTGACGGTGAGATTGATGGCCTGTTGCTGTTCGGAGCGAAAAATTATTTTTCCGGTAGATGTCATCTATGTAAAAATGATTTATTTCGTAATAAGTTTCTTGAAAGTTATCTGCTTGCCTTTAAGGGGTTCTGTGCCGTGCCATTCCATGATGCTGCATAACTGGTTGGTGTACGGAATGGTGAATTTCGTGCCGTCCATCTGCCAAATGTTCCATGCGATTATTTCCGCCGCTTTGGCAATGGCTCCAATATAAGGCATCCTTCCCCATCGCAAGACGTAATATTCGCAAAAACTGACGAGCAGTGATTCCCGTGACAGAAAGACATTGTCACCTTGCCAGTCGAACCCATATACCGACTGCAAAGCCTGATAGGCCTTGCGCAGCCAATGTCTTTTGTTGAATTTTGTTGGTTCTGTTGGCGTGTTCTCGTTGATGATGCGGAATTTGCGGTCGAGAATGCCGATGCGCTCTTCTATTGGTATATGCACGCCAGTGGTCGTATCGTATCTGCTTGCGAGATATGGCGACTCCCCGCATGCCATCTCCATTCTTCGGCATCTTACATATCTCATCCATGACTTTTGTGGCGGAAACACCACCTTGTCTGCATTGGGCGTCCATGTGTGTGTGCCGTCATCAAGAACCTTTTCAAAGTTGAACGCGTTTTTGTAACCGAGCCATCTCTCGTCAATCAAGTTGTTCTGCGCGTTGCATATCCATGCAGGTGTGAACACCTCACCGCGGTCTTTGGAGCGCGATGCCTGAAGTGAAGCATGTTTGTACACGCGAGGCTGTATGACACTCCTGTTAGGGCCTGTGACCTGCTCGATTTGAATCTGTGACGAATGGCCGTAGCCATAGTCATCGGTGGCCCAAATGATATTCGCCGTACAATCATGGCCACAGAGCGACTGTTCTCTTAGAAGGATGGTAAGCAGTCTTGGTGTGTTCCTTACAATGTCAGCAATATTTGTCTTTTGACTCCCTGTGGCCATGATTTGTAGAAGGTGTGTGAATTGTGATGCGTATAAAAAGTGTCTTTACAGATTCTTGATTTTAATCTCGCAATTGTCGAGCGACTCTATGATGGCAAGCGACTCAACCCTTATGCCGCGCTCGCGGAGATACTGCCCTCCGTCCTGGAATGCTTTCTCGATAATGAATCCCATGCCTTCGAGTGTGGCTCCAGCCTGCTGGCAAAGGTCGATGATGCCTTTGGCGGCATTTCCGTTGGCAAGGAAGTCGTCTATGAAGAGCACGTGGTCATCTGGAGTAAGGTAGTCCTTGCTTATGATGACGTCGTAGTCGCGCTGCTTGGTGAATGATGTCACTTTTGTGGCAAGCATGTTCTCCAGCGTGCTTGGCTTCTTCTTCTTGGCGAATACGACAGGTAAGTTCATAAGGAATCCCATCATTATAGCTGGTGCAATGCCAGAAGCCTCAATGGTGAGGATTTTGTTCACTTTAGTGCTTGCGAAACGGCGGATAAATTCCACAGCTATGTCCTTCATCAAGTTCGGGTCCATCTGGTGGTTGATGAATTTGTCTACTTTGAGTATGCCGCCTGGGTAGCATTTACCATCTTTTAGAATTCTGTCTATAAGAACTTTCATCTTTTTGTATTTTTATGTGATTAGAAATTTGTCCCTTATTCATTGTATATCCAGTTGACGATGGAATTAAGCCAGGGCAATGGAGTTATGAACCATCTGTATTTTGTTACAGGCTTGCCGCCGAAGCTAAGTATAAAGTCGCGCATCGGCGAGTGCTTGAACGGAAGGCCGGCGTCGAGAAAATACATGTGGCGCATTCCCTCGGCATAAGCGTCAGAGAGCGCCGCCCATACGGTAAGTGTGGTGGGGTGGAGAGGCATGTAGGATTTTCTTAATGAAGCCAAATGCCACATGTAAGCATTGCCGTTTGTATATATACAAATGCATGTGCCGATGACATGCTTGCGGTATTTGGTGACAAACATCTTACATTTGTCCAGCGTTGACAGTTGCTGAAACATATCAACGCTTGGTATTGACCTGCGTGCCTTGAACTTGAAGTGCCATTTCAGCAATTTTATGGCTTGCCGCACGTCTTTGCTGCCTGGAACAGCCACCTCTGTCGTCGCACCGTGTTGCCGTGCCTCTGATATGCGGTCGAGAATCTTCTGTGGCAGCCGCTCAATTGGCGCAACACTATGGAGCGAGTTGTGAATCTCTTGCCATTGTATAGGAAAATATCCTTTGGAGCG
>CALBYK010000355.1 GCA_937889855.1 uncultured Prevotella sp. | reverse complement strand
AGTAGCCCGTGCGGCGCGACAACTCGGCTATGTATTCCTTGTTGTTCATACAATTATCTTATCTATGTCAATCCACCACCTCGCCGTACAGGTCGAAGTCGTCACTATCTGTAATGTGGACGTTGTAGAAACATCCCGTACGTAGCCGGCGGGCCGCTGCCGGTATAAGCACCTCGGGGTCAACCTCAGGCGAGCAGAACTCTGTACGCCCCACATAGTAGTCGCCTTCCTTGCGGTCTATTATGGCACGCAGCGTCTTGCCCACCTTCTCAGCCTCGACATCCGCGCTTATGCGCTGCTGCACGGCCATGAGTTTGTCAAGCCGGCGCTGCTTCACGTCTGCCGGCACGTCGTCCTCGTAATGCTCCGCGCTATAGGTGCCTTCCTCCTCGCTGTAGGCGAACGCTCCCATGCGCTCAAACTTCGCCCACTTCACGAAGTCTACCAGTTCCTTAAAATCGTCCTCCGTCTCGCCGGGGAATCCAACCATGAGCGTCGTGCGCAGGTGGATGCCTGGCACGGTCTGACGAATTTTGCCAATAAGGTCAACCGTCTCCTGTTTTGTCACATGCCTGTGCATACGCGTGAGCATGTTGTCGGAAATGTGCTGAAGGGCGATGTCGAGGTATTTGCACACGTTGGGATTATCCCTTATCACATCGAGCAGTTCCAGAGGGAACTGGTTGGGGTAAGCATAATGCAACCTTATCCACTTCACGCCCTTTATGGCGGCGATATCCGCTATAAGGTCGGCGATATGGCGCTTGCCGTCGATATCAACGCCATAGTAGGTAAGCTCCTGCGCAATGATTTGGAACTCCTTCACGCCGCGCTCCACGAGCGAGCGCACTTCCTCGAGGATATCCTCTTTCGGGCGGCTGACGTGCCTTCCCGTTATGATTGGTATGGCGCAATATGCACATCTGCGGTCGCATCCCTCGCTTATCTTTACGTAGGCGTAATGGCTTGGGGTTGTGATGTGCCGCTCTCCGGAGCATGTGGGAGTGTCGGGCGAGCCGAGGTCGGTGAGCAACTGCTTGTAGTTGAACTTGCCGTAGTATTTGTCTACCTGCGGTATTTCTTTCTCCAATTCCTCCTTGTAACGCTGCGATAGGCATCCCATGACAAACAGTTTGTTTATGCGTCCCTCCTCCTTGGCCTGGACAAGTTCGAGGATGGTGTCTATACTCTCCTGCTTTGCGTCCTCGATGAAACCGCAGGTGTTCACAACAGCTATCTCGCCTTCTATGCGCTTGGCGTCGTGCGTGCAACGGTAGCCGGCCTTCTCAAACTTTGTAATCAGGGCCTCCGAGTCGACAAGGTTCTTCGAGCAGCCCATTGTTATTATGTCTATTTGTCCTTTTTTCATACGTAAATCAATCTTTCTTGAACAGTGAGTCGACAAACTGGCGTTTGTTGAACAGTTGGAGCGACTCCATCGACTCTCCCAGCCCAATGTATTTCACGGGCACCTTGAGCTGGTCGGAGATGCCTATAACCACTCCTCCCTTAGCCGTGCCATCGAGCTTGGTTATGGCGAGCGAGGTTATCTGTGTCACCTGCGAGAACTGCTTGGCCTGCTCGAAGGCGTTCTGCCCCGTGCTGCCATCGAGCACGAGCAGCACCTCGTCTGGAGCCTGCGGGAGCACCTTCTTCATCACCTCCTTGATTTTCTTGAGCTCATTCATCAGTCCCCCCTTGTTGTGCAGGCGTCCCGCCGTGTCGATTATCACGACGTCAGCCCCGTTTGCCTTTGCCGAAGAGAGTGTGTCGAAGGCCACAGAAGCCGGGTCGCTGCCCATCTGCTGCTTCACTACAGGCACGCCCACACGCTCGCCCCATATGCATATCTGCTCCACGGCGGCAGCGCGGAATGTGTCGGCCGCTCCGAGGTACACCTTCTTGCCGGCTTTCTTGAACTGGTAGGCAAGCTTGCCGATTGTCGTGGTTTTGCCCACTCCGTTTACGCCCACCACGAGGATGACGTAGGGCCGATGGTCGGAAGGAAGCTCCCAGTCGTCGTTGTCACCCGTGTTGTTCTCCGTGAGAAGGGCGGCTATCTCGTCGCGCATGATGCCGTTGAGCTCTGAGGTTGAGACATACTTATCGCGCGCCACGCGCTCCTCTATGCGGCGTATTATCTTCAAAGTGGTCTCCACGCCTATGTCGGACGTGATGAGGGCTTCCTCAAGATTGTCGAGCACCTCGTCGTCCACGGTCGACTTGCCCATGACGGCACGTTGTATCTTGTCGAAAACACTATGCTTAGTCTTCTCGAGTCCATTGTCAAGAACTTCTTTCTTGTTTTTACTAAAAAATCCGAATATTCCCATATAACGTTATTTGAGAATGCAAAGATACAACAAAAAGTTGAGATTCAGTAAGATTTGGGGCACAATCGCGTTGGGGACGGCTGAATAACCGTGAGAGGCGGCGCCTTGTACAGAGGATATGATATCAATAATAATGCCAGGCCAGAGGCAAGGCCATCTCCGCCCCAACCATCCAAGCCACTGAGAGAGAAGTGGCAGCAATCTTCCAATATTCCAGTTCTTCCAAATTCCAATAAGGGTGCATCAAGACAAAACACCCTTATAAGGATTATATAACTAATTAATAATCAAT
>CALBYK010000354.1 GCA_937889855.1 uncultured Prevotella sp. | reverse complement strand
TATATTCTCTTTGTTGTCTATTAGTTTATTATTAACTTTGCGGTATAAAAATTAATAAAGGAGATACAACAATGACAAACATTGACAAATTATTAACATCGCTTACAAGCGAGCAAAAACAACTTTTAAAGGACACCATAAATTATGGTGGATGGGGGAACGCCGACATGGAGTTTGTAACTGAAAATGGTATCATGACACTTGACTCTAATGGATATATTGTAAACAAGGCTAAAGAGGCAGGGCATTTTAGCGGACGTAAAATTTCTGCCATGTTCCGCTCTATTTACAAAAAACTTTGCACAAACGGATGTTGTGGAGTTTTTCTTACACATGTTTCAGACTGGTGGGGCAATGGTTCGGGCGATATGGTATTTATCCGAGATGAATATATTACCGCCTTTGAAGAGTGGGCAAAGGAGATTTAGCTGATTACTGGAGTTTTAACTAATGCTTGACAGAGCAACAAAAATCCCAAGAAAGGCATTGAGGTTGTGAGCATATAGCATCGCCTTAATACGCTAACATCTTTCTTATTCATATTAGTTTTGCGTTACGTAACTAATATAACGCTAAATTTCTGCTAAGTTTTCGCAAAAATATTTGGCGAGTAAAAAATGATTTTATAATTTTGCGATGTCAACAAGATAATGGTAGACCATTACGTCAGAGCAGCGGTTAATGCTCATTCGTCTGAATGGGCATATTTTATGCTCATCAAGACCGTATTATACACGGTCGCCTATACGTAAGATATAAAACGAAGCTCTGTCGGAGTGGGTACTATCATCTTGTTGACAGCGTATATGGCGACCGCTTTTTGTTTGCCTATAATCATCTTATAAATGTCAACAAGATGAACGAAATCAAAATTATGCACAAATCAACTCTTCTCGGCAAAGAGATTGATGTTTGGGGTACAGTGGAAGAACCACTATTCCGCGCAAGTGATGTTGCCGAATGGCTGGGCTTAACCAATACACGTGACATGGTTAGTCGAGTAGACAAAGAAGAACTGCGTAAGTTAAACTTAGGCAGTCGTAGCGGTGAAACCTGGTTTTTGACCGAGGACGGCTTGTATGAAGTCCTTATGCAAAGCCGCAAGCCCATAGCTAAGCAGTTCAAGAAAGGCGTGAAGGAGATACTAAAGAGCATCCGCAAGACAGGCGGTTACCTTGCCACGACCGAGAACGACACACCGGCTACAATATTAGCTCGTGCAATGAAAGTTGCCGATGAGGTTATTGCCGAGCACGAGCAGCGCATCAAGCAGCTCGAAGAACAAGGTCGGCGGCAAGAGCTTGTCATTGAGCAGAAGGACGCTCAAATCACCCTACAGACGGAGCAAATCAAGACGGCAGCACCGAAAGCGGAGTATTATGACAAGACGCTCGCTTCAACGGATTGCATGACCACTACGCAGGTAGCCGATGACTTAGGAATGTCGGCAAAGGCACTCAACAAGAAGTTGCAAGAGAAAGGTATCATTTATTATCAGTCAGGGCAGTGGCACTTGACCGCCAAGTTTAAGTCATGGAACTTGCACGGCTCGCGCACATACAGCTACACCAAGGAGGACGGCACGACAGGCACGAAAATCAACCTCGTTTGGAACCAGCGCGGCAAACGCTTTATTCTCGCAATGTACAACAACGACTTTAATCTGAAGGCAGCATTGGCAGAGATAAGCGGTAAGGACAAGGCAGCAGCCACAACAGACAACACCCCGGCAAAGTAACAAATACATAAACCTTTCAAAACAAGCAATGAATATGAAAACCGACAATAACAACAGCGTAAAATTCGCTATCAGCGAGACCACAAGCAACATGCTCACACTCCTTCATGACTTTGCCCGGTTACAGGAGCGAATAATCGCCACCTATGACGGACAGGCAGGCGGCGAAAACATCGCCAACACCGCAGCCGAGGTTTACCACCTGATGCAAGACGCGATAACAGCAAATATCAGCAACACGCTTGTTGAGTCGAAAGAGACCGAACTTTAAAAATACCCTTTGCGAGCTGTAAAGCTATCGTTTATGGCTTGTAAATAGCAACTCTATAAAGGCATGGCACAATAATTCTGTG
>CALBYK010000353.1 GCA_937889855.1 uncultured Prevotella sp. | reverse complement strand
TTGCGCATTAAGGCTGCAGCCACAGTTCTTTTTTTTATAAAATGTCAGCCACCCACTACTTGCTCCACCTCGCTCACAAGCGAGTCCTTGCCGTTGAGCAGGTAGAACTTCACACGAACCAAATTATTATAGTCGGCGCTGCCCTTCACCCTTACGTGGCGCGTCTTGCCGTAGACAAGCGTGTCGCGCCTCGAAGGATAGGACACAAGCTGCAGGAACTGCCTCGTGGAGCCCGTGCCCACATAATACATCCCGATGCTGTCAGCCACGGCAGTCTGCGCCTTCTGTAGCGTGTCGCGCTTGCGCACGGCGGCAGCCGACGTATCCTCAGGCTCAAAAACAGAAGCGGCAACAGTGTCGCCGTCATGATACTGCTGCGCGAAACGGCAACTTGTCGTCATTCCCAAGACTGCCGCCAGCAAAAATGCAGGCAGCAGAAACATCAATTTCTTCATATCCTTATATATTTTGCCATTCTTTCACTGATTATTGCCTCTCACATTTCAGCCCCGCCTCACTCTTTCATCGACAGGGCGATGCGCTGGCGCTTTATGTCAACATCCACGACGCGCACCACGACGTGCTGGTGGAGCTTCACCACATCGTTGGGGTCACTAACGTAGCGGTCGGCCAGCTGCGAGATGTGCACCAGTCCGTCCTGGTGTACGCCTATGTCAACGAACGCCCCGAAGTTTGTGATGTTGGTCACGATGCCGGGCAGGAGCATACCCGACTGAAGGTCGCCAATCTCGTGTACGCGCGGGTCGAACTCAAACTCCTCCACCCCGGCGCGCGGGTCGCGGCCCGGGCGCTGGAGTTCGACCATTATGTCGGTGAGCGTGGGCAGCCCCACAGCCGGCGTCACATACTTCCTTATGTCGATGGTCTTCTGCATGTCCTTGTCGCCCATAAGCTCGGCAACGGTGCACCCCTTGTCCTTTGCCATGGCGCGCACGATGTCGTAGCTCTCGGGATGGACGGCGCTGTTGTCGAGCGGATTCCTCGCGCCGGGT
>CALBYK010000352.1 GCA_937889855.1 uncultured Prevotella sp. | reverse complement strand
AGGGTGGATTGAGTGCCTTTGTTGAGGTCGATGTACACCCAGTTGGTGTATGATGTGGCGTCGATGTTGGAGAAACTGTTCTCCTTATCATTATTTGACGGCATTTCCGACGAATCGTCGTAGATGTTGTCGCATGAAGAAAGGGACAGCAACGGAATGGCTGCCAACAGTAAAAAACTGAAAAATTTTGAATGCATGGATTGTGTAAGTAAAAAAAGTGGCGGAGGTCTCCGGCCTCCGCAGCACACAATGCTTTTATTAAGATAGATTGTTTTAGCAGCTGGTTGCTGCGGAGGCCGGAGACCTCCGCCACGGTGGCTTACCGTTTATTCAGCGTTTGGTGCCTCGCCCTGGGCGAATGTGATGGTGAGTCCGCCCATCACGGCTGGCATGTTGAAGACGATGCTGTATGTCTGTTTGTCGGCAGAGAGTGTGCCGGTGAGATTGCAGTCGTAATCGGTTTTCTTGTCGCCCATGCCCATGGTGAATGTGCCCGAACCTGTGAGAGTGAATCCATTGTCGGTTTTCTCAGCCTTCACTCCTGAGATGGTAGTCTCTCCCCACATCTGCGAGGTGAGCTTCACGTCAACGGTGCCGTCGTCGTTGCTGCTTATGGCAACCTTCTCGTCGTTCTGTGTGCGGTTCTTGAAATATGTGCAGTCGCCCTTTGTCCATCCGCTGTAAGAACCTGCGAGCAACTGTGCGGCAGGGGCCTCGCCAAGAGTGAACGTGATGGTGGTGCCACCCATCACGGCAGGATAGGTGATGGTGAGGTTGGCGGTCTTCTTGTCCTTGCTAATGGTGCCGGCGAGGGTGCAGTCGTATGCCTTTGCCTCAGAGCCGTGCATGCCGAGAGTGGCGGAGCCTGAGCCTGAAAGGCTGTAGTCGGAGCCGGTCTCCGTGACGGTCACGTCGCTAACGGTGGCTGTGCCCCACTGATTGGAGACGAGCTGAAGACTCATCTTGCCGTCGGCAACGGCGATGGTGAGTTTCTCGTTGTCGGTGGCCAAAGGTGTAGAGGAATATTTGAACTGTCCGCTTGTCCAACCAGTGTATTCGCCGGCAAGACTCTCCCATTTTGGAGTGTTGTCGTCGTCGCTGCTGCAAGAGAAAGTCGTGAAAATTGTGAGCATCAGCATAAGGATGCCTGTCATCTTGAAAATCTTGTTCATACTATAAAAATGCGTAACTTTAATGTTGTAAATCGTTGTTTTTAAATGCGTTGCAAAGGTACGGCTATATAGCGGATGCGACAATACCTAAAAGTTGCGATTTTGTCATTCTGGCAATGTCAATAAAATCCATCCTGCAATTCAAATCTCGAAATACTATCAAACTTTACTAATTTTCAACTTTTTATTGTATCTTTACCCAATTATTATGGCTTTATGAAAATAATTGCCGAGTGGGTATGACAAAGAAGTCATATCCTCTTACATATTCCTATTGATTTTTATTATGCTATGCGAAAAAACAGAACTTTATTAGTTGTCGCCGTACTTACATTGTTGTGTCTGACGGCCTGCAACTCACGTAATGATAAAAAAACAGACTAGACCATCTACTGCAATACGATAGTGGCCAAGATTGGCACACTCGAAAACAAATGGTATTATGTCGGCGAGGTGGAGGCCAAGACGTCAACCTCGGTCGGCTTTCGTTTGCCAGGCACAGTGAGCAAGGTGCTGGTAGACGAGGGGCAGCGGGTGCATAAGGGGCAACTGCTGGCCGAACTCGACCCGCAAGATATGATAAATAGTTACGACATGGCACGCGCCACACTTAATCAGGCCGAGGATGCCATGCGCCGTGTGGAGATGATGCACAAGGAGTAAAGCATTTCTGATATCAAGTATGTGGAGGTGCAGACAAAGCTCGACCAGGCACGCAGCATGTATGCCGCTGCCAAGAAACGGCTGACCGACACGCGGCTCATCGCCCCTGTAGACGGCGTGATAGGACGGCGCTCGATAGAGGTCGGCGAGAACTACGGTATGCTGTTGTCGGCTTTCACCATTCTCGACATGAGCGAGGTGAAGGTGAAGGTACCTATTCCAGAGCGCGAGATTTCGAAGGTGCATCGGGGTGATGAGGCTTGCATACGTGTGCTGGCACTTGGCGACAGCGTGGTCTACCGTGCGAAGGTTGACGATATAAGTGTGGTTGGCGATGCGCTGACACATAGCTATGAGGTGTACCTGCGTGTCAAGAACCGCGACGGGCGACTGATGCAGGGTATGGTGTGCAACGTGCAGTTGTGGCCGCGCTCGGCACAGGGCCAGAACGGCATTGTGCTGCCCGTTGACGCGGTGAAGGTGAACACCGGCGACGACCATTATGTGTGGGTGGTGCGTCACGGGCGTGCCTACCGTCAAAAAGTGAGCGTGGGGATGTACTCCAAGAATGGAGTAGTCGTATATAGCGGCATAAAGGACGGCGACCACGTCATTGTCGAGGGTCAGAGCAAGGTGAGCGAGGGACAGGTTGTTAACGAAACGGTGAAAGCGCAATGAAAATACCTAATTTCACACAAGCCACTATGCACAACTACCGCATAGTGATATTCTTTATGTCGCTACTCATCGGAGCCGGCATGTTGTCGCTGTGGAAGATGCCCAAACAGGAGTTCCCGGAGTTCAGTATGCCGGTAGGTATGGTGGTGGCGGTTTATCCAGGTGCGTCTGCC
>CALBYK010000351.1 GCA_937889855.1 uncultured Prevotella sp. | reverse complement strand
CCTATGGCAACTGGCACAAGGCTGCCGAAGAAGTGGCGGCACAACTCTTGTGTGGCGGCATAAAACTTGTTGCTCACCACCGCCATCTTCTTTCCCTGCCTGTCAAGCTCGGCAAGCAACTCCATAATACCATCGTAAGGTTTTGTTGTATCAAGGTTATGCTGCATATAATGCTGGCGAAAGTCAGCGTAAGTTTTTTCAAACTTAGGATTGTCGAGCCCGTCGGGGATTGCACGCTCCATCAGTTTCTTAACACCGTTACCAACAAATCTTCTTACCTCGTCAAGAGTACGCTCCGGCATCCCATTAGCACGCAAAGCATAGTTGCAACTTGCGGCAAGATCGCCAAGAGTAGACAGAAGCGTACCGTCCAAATCAAAAATATAAGTATTGTACATATTACGTGTATATGATATCTTTAACAACGCGAAGTTACAGATATTAATCTTAATACGTATAAAAAAAACAAATTTATTTTGTTGGATAGTGCTTTTAAGCTACCTTTGCATTTGCAAGTATACAAAATAACACATAACAAATATAACATGTCATGAAAAAGAACGTAAAGAGAAAATATCTCATACCGGCAGGCGCATGTCTCGTCATCGTTTTGGCGGTGATTTATTATTTCTTCTTTGCCGCCATGTCAACAAGCAAAGACACACAATATGTGTACATCGACAACGACGACACCATCGACTCCGTGTACAACAAGTTGTCGGAGGTTGCCACAACCAACGCCATGGCAGGATTCAGAACACTTACACGGCACAGCAAATATGCAGCCCACATACGCACCGGCCGCTATGCAATACGCCCAGGAGAGGGCGCTTTCATGGTGTTTCGGCACATGAAGAACGGACTTCAGTCGCCAGTCAACCTCGTCGTGCCGTCAGTACGCACAATGGACCGGCTCGCTGCCGAGCTGTCAAAGCGCCTCATGGTTGACAGCACGGACATATACAAGGCTCTCAAGGATGAAAGCACTTGCCAAAAATATGGCTACGACACAACAACAATAGCCGCTATGTTCATTCCAAACACATACGACATTTACTGGAACGTTAGCGTTGACAAGCTGCTTGAGCGCATGAAAAAGGAATGTGACAAATTCTGGAACCACGAGCGAACGGAGAAGGCACGCGGCATGAAACTCACCCCCGTGGAAGTAAGTACACTCGCAAGCATCATAGACGAGGAGACAGCAAACAACAGCGAAAAGCCAATGGTGGCAGGCATGTACTACAACAGGCTTATGCTACGCAACACAGAATACCCAGACGGGATGCCGCTGCAAGCCGACCCTACCATAAAATTCGCATGGAAAAGGTTCGACCTAAAACGCATATACAACAACTTGCTGACAATAAACAGCCCATACAACACATACAAGAATCCAGGACTGCCACCAGGACCGATACGCATACCTTCCATCGCCGGCATTGACGCTGTGTTGAACCACGTGCACCACAACTATATATACATGTGTGCAAAAGAAGACTTCAGCGGCACACACAACTTCGCGCGCACGTATGAGGAGCATCTGCAAAACGCAAGGCGCTACAGCCAAGCACTCAACCAGAGGGGCATCAAATAATGTTTGCAAAAAGCGGAAATTGAGCATAATGAACTATTAATAAAACCACATATACTCATGCACCCAATATTCATAGCCGGTCCCTGCGTCATCGAGTCGCAGGAACTTATAAATACTGTAGCCGAGAAACTTGTAGACATCAACCAGGCACTCGGCACCGACATCATATTCAAAGCCTCATTCGACAAGGCCAACCGCACTTCTATAAAGTCGTTTCGTGGTCCAGGACTTGAGAAAGGCCTGCAGATGCTTGCCGACATCAAGTCGCGATACGGACTGCGCATACTCACCGACATCCATGAGAGCTGCCAGGCACAACCAGCTGGCGAGGTGTGCGATGTGCTACAAATACCGGCCTTTCTATGCCGACAGACCGACCTCTTGGTGGCTGCCGCACACACTGGCAAGACCGTCAACATAAAGAAGGCACAATTCCTCAGCGGACAGGACATGCGATACCCTGTAGAGAAAGCTCTTGATGCCGGAGCCAAAGAAGTGTGGCTAACCGAACGCGGCAACATGTTCGGATACAACAATCTTATTGTTGACTTCCGCAACATCCCTGACATGCTCAACATCACCAACCATGTAATCATGGACTGTACACACAGCGTGCAAAGACCTGGAGCCGGAGGAGGCAAGACGTCAGGCGACCGACGCTTCGTGCCTGCCATGGCTAAAGCGGCAAAGGCTTTTGGAGCTACCGGCTATTTTTTCGAGGTTCATCCCGACCCTGACAACGCCCTCAGCGACGGTCCAAACATGCTGTATCTTGACAAACTCGAAGAACTCATAAAAGAACTCCTATGAACGAAATAGCAACCGAACGACTAAAACACGTCAAAGAATATGCTGCCCAATGCATAAAGGACGAAGCACAGGCTCTTATAGACCTCATCCCTCAACTCGATAGCAACTTCGAAAAATCAGTGGAGCTTATATACAAGTGCCACGGCAAAGTAATTGTCACTGGTGTTGGCAAGAGCGGACACATAGGAGCCAAGATAGCAGCAACTCTGTCATCTACAGGCACGCCATCCTTCTTCATCAACCCTCTTGACGTGTTCCACGGTGACCTCGGTGTTATGAC
>CALBYK010000350.1 GCA_937889855.1 uncultured Prevotella sp. | reverse complement strand
AAACTGTATGGATTGTATATATCAGGAGAAGGCCATGTGAAATGATAACCGTCATAGTTTTCTTTGGCTCTAGTTAATCTTTGCGTTGTAAACTGGCATATATTTTGCGCTAATAACTTTAGGAGGAAGGGTTATGACATATCAGGAGATTTTGTCCAACGCATTACGCCTGTCTGACACAGAGCGCAAGCATCTTATAGGGACATTGGAACAATTGGAATCCAAGGTAGCATCATCAGCCCAGTCGTTGCGTCTGAATCTGTACCTTGAAAAACGAGGCCGTTGCCCGCATTGCGGCGGCACTCACTATTACCGCTTTGGAAAGGACAAGGGCGCGCAACGCTTCATGTGCAGGGACTGCGGCAGGACTTTCACGCAATACACAGGCACTTGGATGGAGGGGCTTCACAAGAAATCCATAGTAGCTCCATACATGAAGCTTATGACAGAGAGTAAGTCGCTTGACAAGATATCATCCGCCTTGCACATCAACAAGAAAACCGCGTTTGACTGGAGGCACAAGATACTCGGCTCTCTCAAGCAGGACGAAGGCAAGTCCTTTTCGGGTATAACCGAGAGCGACGAGACCTTTTTCGACAAATCCGACAAGGGGAACCGGCATCTGATCCGCAAACCGCATAAGAGAGGCGGATGCTGTCATACACGTGGTATATCCAAGGATAAGGCCACGGTAATAGCCACAGCAGACCGTAAGAATGACCTGAACATGACTTTATGTGGATATGGAAGGCTTACGGAGAAGGAAATAGCCGACAGCCTTCAGACTCCACTGCCAAAAGCCGTCGTCCTTTGTACGGACGGACATGCCAGCTATGTGAGATATGCCTCGGACAACCATCTTGAACACGTAGTTCTTAATGGCAAGCGGGGGCAACACGTAAAAAGGACGGTATTCCACATACAGCATGTCAATGCGCTGCACAACTTATTGAAATGTTGGATTGGCAGGACTTTCTTCGGTGTCGCCACAAAGTACCTTCAGAATTACTTGAACTGGTTCAAGGCTTATCAGACTGTACTGAAGCAAAGCCAAAACCAAGCCGAAGAGATGCTATGTCTGGCTATGACCTATAATTGGGGTAAGTTTGCAACGCATTAATTAACTAGAGCCTACACATTTTAAAGACCCGCGAAGATTTTGGAAGCGTATTGGTCTGGGCATACCAAAC
>CALBYK010000349.1 GCA_937889855.1 uncultured Prevotella sp. | reverse complement strand
CAGGTGACGGGCAAAGACCCCGAGGCCTACTTTGCCGACTACCGCAACCGCAACGACTACCGCGTGCAGGACTCAAAGGAGGCCATAGCCGTGGAGGCTCGCACAAAGCTGTTCAACGAGAAGTATGTGAAGGAGTCGCTCAAGGGCGGCTCGACATCCACCGATGCCTTGGCAGAAATGGTGCGCAACACCTATGGATGGAACGTGATGAAGCCGAAGGCTATCAGCAAGGATATGTGGAACGAGATTTATGACGTCTACGTGAAGGACAAGTACAATCTCGGCGTGCATGAGAAGATGGGCGCAACAAACCCTGCCGCCATGCAGGAGATTACTGCCACTATGATGGAGACGGCACGCAAAGGCTACTGGAAGGCGTCGCCCGAGCAGCTCAAGGAAATAGCCAAGGTGCACACAGCGTTCACTAAGAAGTATGGCGCAAGCGGCTCGTCGTTCGAGGGCGCGAACCACAAACTCCAGGACTTCATTGCCAGCAAGGCTGATGCCGCCGACGCGCAAGCCTACCGCCAGGATATGAAGGCGCAGCAGCAGACCATTGCCGACCAGAACCAGAAAGGCATGGTTATGAAGAAGCAGACCGTGCAAAACGAGGAGCAAATGGAGAAACAGGGGTTCAACGGACTCTACGTAGTGGCCATCGTGCTCGTCGTGTTCATCGCTCTCGCCATTGTAGTGCGCAAGAAGCGCAGCAAACTATAAACGAGTTTAAAAGGCTTAGAAAGGCCTAAAAAGGCTTAGAAAGGCTTAAAGCCTAATAAAAATTATGGAAATACTGATTTATACATTGATTGTCTTCATCCTCCTGAGCTGCGCCTTCAAGCTCAGCCAGTGGGGATGGACGGCGCGGATAGTGTTCGGCGCGCTGCTTGCCGCCTTCGTGGTGTGGAGCGAGCAGTATGCCGTGCAGCAGTCGAAGACGCAGCTTGCCGACTATCTGGCCAACGTCACGGCATTGCAGAATATGGCGGTCATCGTGACCATCGACTCGGTGTTCTGCTTCGGCTACGCCTTCTGCCACTTCCAGGACATGTATGCAGCGGGGCAGAAGTGCAAGTGGTGGCTCACCATTCTCAAGTGGTATCCGTCGTTGCTGATGTTCCCCGTCACGTTCTACGCTTTCACGCAGACGCTGTTCGTGGCAGTGGGCGTAGACTTCTCCACAACGACATGGGCATTTGCCGCTGCCTGCCTCGTCGGACTGCCACTCATTGCAGAAGGATGCAAGTGGCTCGTGCCCGAGCAGGACGGCCGTGTGGAGATGCAGTTGCTGAGCGGGTGCTTCGTGTGCATCCTCGGACTCGTATCGACACAGAGCGGCAAGATGGTCTACAAAGTGCAGGACACCAAGACCGACTGGCACATGATTGCCATTGCCATAGGCGTGTTCGCCGTGCTGTTCGCGCTCGGCATCGTAATAGACAGAATAAAATACAGACTGAAAAAATAAAAAAAACTCACAGATATAACAATGGAAATCATATCAAAAGCCCTGTTCGGCATAGCCAACTCACTGCTTATCCCGGACGTAGTACTCCTTATCGTGTTCTTCTTCCGCGCCCTCATCCTCGTGGGCGGAACGTACAACAACTTCATGGTGCGTCGCAAGAACTCGCGTGTGTTCGACGAGAAGATAAAGTCATTGACACCTGCCGGCATTGCCGAGCTGAAGGCTCTGCTGCCTGAGAAGCACAACTCCGTGTTCACGCAGTACCTCGCCGACATTCTCGACAACAACGACTCAGAGGACTACTCCGACTACATCCTTACACGCTACGAGACTGAGGTGCAGAAGGATGTGAACCTGTCGCGACTCCTCACAAAGCTCGGTCCGGTGCTCGGACTGGTAGGCACACTCATCTCCATGTCGCCGGCTCTCGTCGGACTCTCCACGGGCGACATATCGGGCATGGCCTACAACATGCAGGTGGTGTTCGCCTCGACCGTAGTGGGTCTTGTCATCAGTGCCGTAGGTCTCGCCACCTGCCAGTTAAAGCAGCGCTGGTATGCCAAGGACGTGAACAACCTCGATCGCGTGTGCCGTGTTATCAACAGTGTGGATAACTCAAAGACTAACACCCAGAGCAAGGAGGCACGCGCATGAGCAGACGCAGACGTAGAGGCAACTTCCTTGGTGAGGACGACGGCGACCCGTTAAGCGTTGTTGTCAACCTTTTCGACGTGGCGATGGTGTTCGCCGTGTCGCTCATGGTGGCGATGGTGATGCATATGAACATGACTGAGGTGTTCGGCAAGGAGGACTACACCATCGTGAAGAACCCTGGCAAGGACAATATGGAGATTATCACCAAAGAAGGAAAGGAAATCAACACCTACAAGGCTTCTGGCGAGAGCGCCAACGGCAACAGCAAGCAGGGCAAACGTCTCGGCACCGCCTACCAGCTGGAAAACGGACAGATAATATATGTGCCGGAATAAAAAAAGATATTAATTGCTGCTTTGCAGAACGTCATATATCGGCTTATCAAGTTGGTTATCAGCATTACTTTACTTTCTTTTTCAACCTATAAAGTTACTGTAAACCAGCGAGATAGCCGATTTTATTATGTTGTATTTTGTTATCTAAATCATTTGTTTTCAATTGGTTATATGGACTCTTGTACGTAACATTCTCTATTGATTACAATCGGTGGACATTGCTTTGAGAAAAAATTAACGGACTATTGTTTTATAAAACTGGCGTATAATTCGTCTTTTTTATGTAAATTTGCGAAACATTACATACCTAAATAAAATAACTAAAATTCTATGAAACGTATCCTGTTTCTTTTGACAGTACTGAGTGTGCCTATATTGGGCATGGCTCAGCAACAAGTCTCTTACAAATATGATGCCTCCGGAAATCAAATAACCCGCACCGTGACAAAGCAATCACAAAACTATGTGTCGAAACAGCCTCAAAAATCGTCAGATGCCAGTATCATATCGGATATTGGAAGTGTGGAAGACATTGGCACAACTGTCATGGTTAATGTTGACACAAAATCAGAAACTCTTAAAATATTGGCTAACTGAAATTTGCCACAAGACTCCAAATTCAATCTGTTCCAAGCTGACGGAAGTTTGGTAAGAAGCAGCAAACTGGAGGCAGGGTGTAAAAAATGACATCGGCAGTTTAAGCAGCTTTATAAAGAAGTCGCTTACTAACGATATGTTGATTCGCAGCGATATGTGCAGAAGCAGCCAGCTCCGTATAACATCCATAGACATACGGCTGATTGTAAGCACAAACTGCCCAATGAGTATCAGCCAGATAAATCCAATATTTTGATTCTTAATACCTTCATCACCTTCACTGTCATTCGCATTTACCCAGTGTTTCTTGAACTCATCAATGGTGTATGTGACAAGTCCTCTATTTGGGTCGGCAATATAAAACCGCTTTTTACTACTTATTTTGTATAATACAACGAAATGGTTTTGATTCCAGTGCAATATGCAAGGATTTATATTCTTTATAAGATATTCAACATTCACTCTTGCGCAAATTGTATCCAATCCCAAAGAATTTGCAATTTCTTCCATACACAGCATGGAAATACCGTCTGCAGAAGCAATTTGAATATTTGACAGAGAGCCAGCCAATTGCTCTCTGTCATAATACTTACATATCATTTGCAGACATGCGATGCCGCATGCCATAGAATCTTTTTGCTTGACAAAATGCTTTGTCTTAAAATGTACATCCCTCTTGCGGAAGCCATTTCTACTTAGCGTCAATAATTTCCTTATAACCCTGTGCAGCATTGTCTATTGCTTTAATGTTCGTATTCTTTCCGCCTGAGAATCTCCATATCAGCGACAATCCTATGCTTTGTACCGATGTGTTGTTGTTATATGTAATCTTGCTGTTGCTGGTCTGACGGTCGTATTCCCGCTGTTTGCCTATCGCGTTAAACAGCAAAGTAAGCTGAAGCTTGTTCTTGCACATCGACTTGTAAATCTGCCCTCCTACATTATATATTGTATGGTATGTTCTGTCGTAAGATTTGAAAGTAGGCTCCAGTATCGCGCTCAGCATACCTCCCCAGCCATGCTCTAAACTGCAGGTGTTGTACATTGCATAGTATTGTCTGAATCGCGTCTTATTGTACTCTACACCACCTAAGGTTATATCTTCAGTGTGCAGCTCGAAGCGGCAGGACAGTTTCATGTCCCAAGGTTTTGCCGGCTTGCAGTTCAACTCAACACCAAAGCCATATGCATCATTGCCAGACAGATTGACTGGAATCGTATAAAAAACGTCTGCCACCGTCTGGCTTTGACGAGTTTCCCAATATATGCTGTTCCTGGAACGGGCATATAGAGCCGTGAAATTCAGAGTATTGCGCAACAATGACAATCCTGCCATAACAATATCAGCAGACGGAGACTTCAGGTCGGGGTTTCCGACAGTGTAGTTGTAGGCGTCGCTCCAGTTTATCACAGATGATATTGCGGCATACGGAATGTCGTCCAACGTGCGTTTATAGTTAAGCATAAGGGCATTTTTCCCCACTTTGTCCAACGGCATCATCATTTGCAATTGAGGGTTTATGCCAAATTGGTTGGACGTTGAAGTGGCGCCATTTGCCAATACTTTATATATAATGCGGTTAAACTGGAAGTTTATCCCGGCACTATACATCAGTTTCCATATCTGTCCCATTGCAGAAACATATGCCAAAGGTGTCAAGCCGCTGGTACGTACAGCCGTGTGGCTCGTGTTAAAACGTTCGGAGGTTGTTCCTGCTGTTTCTTTTGGTGTATATTCGGATGTTATGTATTGAATGGAAGCACCATACTTAAAGACGGCTTTTCTACTGATAGGTGTATTCAAGTCAACTGAAAACTTGTACATGTTCAGCGATGACTTGTCCTCTGACTTTGCAGGTTCCATATTGGCATATAAATAACCAGACTTAGTGGACGAACTACGGTTGAAGAAATCGCCTACACACTCTAATGTCGTTCCATGCACAAATGCCGACGTGCTTTTCAGCGTCACCTCCTGGTCGAGGTAATGATTACGGTTTTCTATTGTTGATTGTACTGAGGCATCTTGTGACGAAGTGAAGGACGATGTATTAAGCTTGTCCGTGGCAATATAATAGCTTCCGCCTATAGAGTTCTTCGCATTAATCTGCTGTGTAAGGCTAAGTCTGTTTTTAACGCCCCATCCTCTATATTTTATTTTATCTTCAATATCTGTCACCGAACCAGCTTCATGGTCAAATATCGTCTGCCTTGCCTTCTCTTGCGGTTGATTGAAGTCAAACGACAAATTATCGTATATGCTGAGATTCTTGTAGCGTCCATACACAACGCCTCCTGTTTTCTCATTGCTAAAGCCATAAGATGGATATGAAGTGCCTTCTCCTGTCAATGAACCATAATATCCGCCATCAATGGGCTGCCGCAAGAATATCTCAATTGTTCCGCCAGTCATAGCCGCATTCTGATTGCTGCCGGCAAGTAAGTTCACCTTCACATTGTCTATCATGTCGGCAGGTATGTTGCCAAGCTCGTCATAGGAAGGTAGCTTCACACCGTCAACATATATGTCGCT
This sequence comes from uncultured Prevotella sp., assembly GCA_937889855.1. Taxonomy (GTDB): domain Bacteria; phylum Bacteroidota; class Bacteroidia; order Bacteroidales; family Bacteroidaceae; genus Prevotella. The sequence goes on along the minus strand of CALBYK010000349.1, from coordinate 4,592 downwards.
CACCAGCAATCCGTTAATCTTATAGCTTCCTTCCTCTTTGTTCACTCCCGGAAGAAACACAAGCGCATCCGACGATTGCTTGCCTTTTGTGATGTCCGAACCCCTAAGATGGACAGTGTATCCATTGGCGTCCTGCTTAATTCTTGATGCTATGACTTTAGTTTCGCTGATAAATTTAGAGTCAACAGCCATTGAAATAGAGCCGATAGAGCCTGACTTACAAACTCGGTCTACGTTTTTATATCCAAGATAGGATATTTGCAAGAGATATTCCATGTTCTGCTTAACAGTCAAGACAAACTCTCCTTCTGCATTTGTAGCGGTTCCTGAAATATAGGAAGAATCCTGTAAATTCCTTAGTATTACACTGGCTGACAACAAAGGCTTTTTATTTTCATCCGTTACCTTTCCTGAAATAACCTGAGCGGCAATGCTATCCGCTATTAAGGAAAGTAACATAAATAGTATTAGTCTTAACTTCATAAGCAATTAATTTTTTACAACGTCATAAAAATATTTTTGGATATTGTCTGCCGCATTTTCACGCATAATTGGCTTCAGACAATTTCCGTCTTTTGATTCAACACGTTGTTGAAAACATATGGTGCATATTGGGAGCAATCTGCATGTCTTGCATTGTTTTGTCAGTCTCTTTGTCTTTCTTTCCGCATAGACATCATTGTATATTATATCTCCAGATGTTTCCAAATGCCCCAATCTGTGTTGTGGCTTGAAATCTCTTGCAGTACATTTAAAGACATCTCCATTATAGTTTATAACTACGTTGTTGTCATAATCAGCATAACAAGGACTAATGCTGTTTCCATAGAACGAGTTTATGTTTGACTTTATTCCTGCCTTATTGATATATTCCTTTATCAATGCTCTCTTCTCAAACAACTCTTTTGACTCTTGTTCTTGCCAGACTTTATGGAATGCAAACCTTACATTTGGATAATGCCAATAGTCTCTGAAATCCTTCAACAAGTCAATGAATGACTCAATGTTTGACATTGTATAGTTACACCTAATTGTGGTCACAGTTCCTTTTTCTATGGCATAGCACAGATTTCTCTTAACTATATCATAACAGCCACTGCCATTAGCGAAACATTTCACAGAATTATGTATCTCCTTATTTCCATCAAAGGCAACCTGTATGCTGAATGATGCACCCATATCTAACAATTCGTCTGTAACACTTGGTGTTAGACACACTCCATTAGTAGTAAAACTCAACAAAAAATGCTTATTGTATGCTTTACATATTTCAATACACCTTTTTACAATCGGCTTTACTACTGCCTCATATTTTAACAACGGTTCTCCACCAAAGAATGACAAATGTATTTGATCAAGTTCTTCAGAGTGGGCTTGCTTTTCCACAAAACGAATAACAGCATCCTGTATTTCGGAACTCATGACACTCCCTTTGATGTGAGATTCATAACAATACCAACATCTTAGATTACAATCAAGTGTCGGGTTAATTGTAATTCTTAGATTTGAAATGGATGCATATTTATGGCTCAACAACTTTACACATTCGTCCATCTCATCAAGATTGTCAGGGATTAAAAATTCCTCAAGCACTAACCTATTGTATAGGTCTGGATGATTATCTTCGATTACACAAACATTATCAATGCCTTTTGTTATGAGTTCATTTAATTTGCTATCTAAAATAAAATACTTTCCTCTTAAAGGGTTGAACAAGAACATACAGTTTTTGTTCTCGTCTTTTACTAACTCATTGTATATACTCCACTTCATAAATAAAACAACTATAGTTTCTTATTTATTATAATTGGCCGAAAGCTATGCCCTCCAATAGTCCAGGATCAAGCGGTCCTGGGCTATGATTTACTGGATTGTTATTCCATTTGCCTAAATTAGAAACTTGAGTTACTATTTTCTTATTGTAGTAGAACCAGTACCAGTTGATGTACCTGGCTGCTGGTTTATAGAACAACCAGAACATGTACCTGTGCAATTGGTATTTGTGTCTCCCCATCCACCTCCTAAACAGTTTCCGTTTGAGGCAAAGAGGCTATTTTGCACTTCTATTGACTGGACAGAAAATCCACCCTTCAACTTGCCGGCCTCATCCTTACTGAGCTTAACGGCTTTTGCTTTATCATTCATAACCGATTTTGTTATTGATAATTAACTCTACTCATGTAGCTTTTCGAAATCCGCTCCGTTATTAACTGTTGCTGTCTGGTCAGCACAAATATTGGCACCTCTATCTGACTTTGCAAAGGTAAGCAAAAAAAAAATAGAAACCCAACAACACCTCATCACCCCAAAGTATTAAATAATAAGCACTACACATAAATAAGCTTCAATTTGCAGTAAAACAATCATTTTCTTTATCATTTACATATCATTTATTACGTATAAATGATTTTTTGCATTATTATATTTGTTGATACAGAAAAATAAAATACCTTTGCCTAAAAATATAAATTATGCAAAACGTTAATAAACTTTTTTTTAACAAAATAGGAAATATTGAACGTGAAAATAATATAAATATTAATTATATTGTAAATATTATAAATTCGATGTCTCGTCTAAATAATCAGAGTACATTTGTAATTGATTTCGACAGTCACAAACTCATATATAAATCAGCACGATTATTATATTTAGACGAGATTACTGACAAAGACCTAAAAAGAAATTGTGAGAATCCTTATTGGTCTCTGATTTCTGATGAAACTTTAGAAAAATTGCTTCTCATTCACGAAAATTATCCATGGGTGAGCAAAGAACTTTCTGACTTTGAATTCATGGAACATGTTTGTGTAATAGATTTTCCAATCTCGGTACGCAATCATGAGTTATACATTACTCAAAAATTCACACCGGTCACTTTAAGAAATGACGGATTGACACAGATAGGTCTATTTACAGTATGCCATTCTAACAAAACTGATATTGAATGTCAAATCATTAGTCCATTAGGAAAAAGATTTTGTTTTGATTTCTGCAGATGTGAATTTGAAGAAATCAATATTATCCAAATTTTGAGCTCTACTGAGAAAACTATACTAAATCGTATTAGAATGGGAATGACCAACAAGGAAATTGCCCAAAACCTTTGCCTCTCCATTAATACCGTCAAAACGCACCGTGCGCATATATTCAAGAAATTAGGTGTTAATAATATCTCTGAGGCATTAACAGTAATTGGCAACTATCAATTTGAATGATGCAACAATAATTAGAGGATGCCATTTTAACTGTGAATAATCTGATACGATAAGTTAAAATGACATCCTTTTCATAAAAGTCCTACATTCAAATTATATATAAGACTCATCATCCGCTTTCTTAGAACACGAACGTGCGCAAGCACCAATAGCTCACTATTCCCGCGATATAGCCCACAAACGCTATCCACGTGATATTCTTCATGTACCATCCGAAGGTTATCTTCTCAAGACCCATCACCACGACACCGGCGGCACTGCCTATGATGAGCATCGATCCACCCACACCGGCGCAATAGGCGAGCAACTGCCAGAAGATGCCGTCGACAGCCATGTCGCCTGTTGGCGCAACGGGATACATACCCATGCATCCTGCCACGAGAGGCACGTTGTCAACAATGCTCGAAAGCACACCTATGATGCCCGTCACAAGATAGTGGTTGCCAGCAAACACGGTGTTGAGCCCACTGCCTAATGCCGTGAGCACGCCTACCTCGGAGAGGCAGGCCACTGCCATGAGGATGCCGAGGAAGAAGAGTATTGTCGACATGTCTACACGCGAGAGCAGGTTGGTGACGCGCTTCTGCGTGCCCTCGTCGTCGTGACCGCGGTGCAGGTGACGGTAGAACACCTCCGTGGTGGTCCACAACACACCGAGAACAAGCAATATTCCAACAAATGGAGGCAGATGGGTGATGGTCTTGAACACCGGCACGAACATCAATCCGCCCACACCGATTATGAACACCGCCTTGCGCTGACCCTCGGAGAAATCGCCCACATTGGTTGCGGCGCCAGCCTTGACCTCGGGCATATGCAACTCGCCCTTCAGATGATACTGGAAGATGAAGGCTGGAATAACCATCGAGAGGAGCGACGGGATGAGAATCTCGCTTATCACTCCAGCAGCCGTGATGAGTCCTTTGTTCCAAAGCATGATGGTGGTCACGTCGCCAATCGGGGAGAAAGCACCGCCTGAGTTGGCCGCGATGATGACAAGGGCTGCATAGTAAAGCCGGTCCTTGCGGTCGCTGACGAGCTTGCGCAGAATCATTATCATCACGATGCTCGTGGTGAGGTTGTCGAGAATAGCCGAGAGGATGAAGGTCATGAAGGCTATGCGCCACAGAAGGGCGCGTTTCGACTTTGTTTTCATCACGCCGCGCACCCAGTTGAAGCCTCCGTTCTGGTCGACTATCTCGACGATGGTCATGGCTCCCATGAGGAAGAAGAGCGTGGTGGACGTGTCGCCAAGGTGCTCCTGGATGATAGACGTCACCTTCTCGGCCATTCCTGCTATGCCGCCAGTATACTCGGGGTGCATGGCAGCAAGGTACTGCATGGGGTCGAACATGTAGAGCGTCCAGCAGGCTA
>CALBYK010000348.1 GCA_937889855.1 uncultured Prevotella sp. | reverse complement strand
ACACCGAATCTGTCGCTCATATCGCCTTGTTGTATTCCGTTGTCATAGCAATCGGCATACTTCTTGGAAAGATTAAAATCTGCGGCATATCACTTGGCGTCACTTTTGTACTCTTTGCAGGAATTGTTGCCGGACATGTCGGCTTCACCGCCCCTGCCAACATTCTAAGCTTTATCCAGGATTTCGGACTCATTCTGTTTGTCTTCTGTATAGGTCTGCAAGTAGGGCCGGGATTCTTCGAGAGCTTCAAAAAAGGAGGAGTCACGCTTAACCTCCTGTCTACAACAACAGTGTTGCTGAATGTCGCCGTTATGTTCGCCTGCTACTTCATCTTTTTTGACACCAATGACAAGACCAACCTGCCAATGATGGTCGGCACTCTCTACGGAGCAGTCACAAACACTCCGGGACTTGGAGCTGCCAACGAGGCACTCGAGTCGGTATGGAAAGCAGCAGACGGTCCTCTGCCCCAGATTGCATCCGGATATGCGTGCGCATATCCTCTTGGCGTTCTTGGAATAATCGGAGCGACAATTGCCGTTCGTTTTCTCACCAGGACAAAGCTTGCAGATGAGGAGGAAGAGCTGAAGGAGGAGGAAGCTGAGAATCCCCATGCAAAACCACACCAAATGCACCTCAAGGTGAACAACGCTTATCTTGCAGGCAGGACTGTAAAACAGATAAACGAATTCTTGAATAGAGATGTGGTGTTATCGCGTCTCTTTCACAATGGCAAGTTTGTCATCCCGAGCAGTAAAGATGTCTTTGAGATGGGTGACGAGGTGCTGGTCGTATGTGCTGAAGCCGATGCCGAGGCAATACAAGCCTTCATTGGCCCCGAAATAGACACGCCTTGGCAAGAAGACGACAGCACGCAGCCTTTGGTTTCACGACGCATAATTGTAACCAATTCCTCTATGAATGGCAAGACTTTGGGCAAGATGCATTTCTCGTCTGTCTACGGCGTTACGGTCACGCGAATCTCTCGTCAGGGAATGGATGTCTTTGCATCACGCAACTACCGCTTCCAGGTAGGCGACAAGATTCTTGTCGTGGGTCCAGAGGACAACGTCAACCGTATTTCTGAACTTATGGGCAACTCTGTCAAGCGTCTTGACACACCGAATATAGCTACTATCTTTATAGGTATAATTGTTGGTATTGTCTTTGGAAGCATACCATTTGCCATTCCTGGAATGCCCGTGCCTATGAAGCTTGGTATAGCGGGAGGTCCACTTATTATCGCCATCCTCATAGGACGTTTCGGGCATCGCATGAAGCTGAATACGTATACAACGACATCAGCAAACATGATGCTCCGCGAGATTGGACTGGTATTGTTTCTCGCAAGTGTAGGTGTGAAGGCTGGAGCAAACTTCTGGCACACAGTTGTGCAAGGCGATGGACTTCTTTATGTGTTCACAGGCTTCCTCATAACAATAATACCTATATTGATAGTGGGTGTCGTGGCAAGAATTAAATTCAAGTTCAACTATTTCACCATAATGGGTATGATTGCCGGTACATGTACAGACCCCCCAGCATTGGCATATGCAAACTCAATATGTTCAAGAGAGGCTCCGGCCATTGGATATTCTACCGTTTATCCGCTCAGCATGTTCTTGCGTATCTTTGTTGCGCAACTTGTTGTCTTGTTCTGTTGTGGATAAATCAAATAAGTATAAGATAGGAGAAAAGCAATTTGCTTTTCTCCTATCTTCTTTTTTGTCGGTACACGCATAATACGCCATCGCAACTTCCATAGATTGTAAAAAAACAACTGGCAACTATCCATAATCTCCATTGCACGTTGTAACATTATTGTAACATGTGTTTAAACACGGTGTAATATACCAAGAGTAAATTTGCAACGTGAAAAAAACAAGACACTAAAAAACAATACATACAATAAGAAAATGGAAACAATTTATCTTGTAATCGTCGTTTTTCTGCTATGTTTAGCAGTTTTCGACCTCTTCGTAGGAGTAAGTAACGACGCCGTTAATTTTTTGAATAGTGCCATAGGGGCCAAGGTTGCGAAGTTTCGCACCGTGCTTATCGTAGCCTCGGCAGGTGTGGCGTTAGGTGCCGTCATGTCATCGGGAATGATGGATGTGGCCCGCCATGGCATAATGCAGCCAGAGAACTTCAGCTTCTATGATGTCATGACAATATTCCTCGCCGTGATGGTGACGGACGTCATCGTCCTTGACATGTTCAACACACTCGGTATGCCTACGTCAACGACCGTGTCACTCGTGTTCGAGCTCTTAGGAGGAACGTTCATAATCGCGGCAACTAAAATTGCCTCCGACCCAACCCTTTCGTTTGGCGATTTGCTCAACACAGACAAGGCGTTGAGTGTGATTGTAGCCATCTTCGTGAGTGTTGCTATAGCTTTTGTGTTTGGCGTTATAGTACAATGGATATCACGCATAGTGTTCACGTTCAACTACAAGAAGCACTCACGCTATTCAATAGCAATCTTTGGTGGCATAGCCTTCACGTCACTCGCCTACTTCATCTTCCTCAAGGGCATATGCAAGAGCCATTATCTTGACGACAGCGTCCGCGACTGGGTGCAGCAGAACACGGGCATATTGCTCGTTTACACATTCATCGGCTCCACAATAGTCATGGAGTTCTTCCACATGCTGAAGATTAATGTGTTCAAGTTTGTTGTTCTCATGGGAACCTTTGGATTGGCAATGGCATTTGCCGGCAACGACCTCGTCAACTTCATCGGTGTGCCCCTCGCTGGTCTCGATTCGTATAACGATTATATATTAAACTCAAATGGAGCAACAGACACGTCATTCCTCATGACTTCCTTGAAAGGT
>CALBYK010000347.1 GCA_937889855.1 uncultured Prevotella sp. | reverse complement strand
CACGTTGCTGCAAAGAAACCGGCTGTAAAGCATATCGGTTTGGTAAAGAACGACCCTTACCTGCAACCTTATGAAGAGGCCATCAGGGGAAGGCATGACCATGCTTTGTGGAAATTGAATTCTCTCACTAACAATGGAAAAACGAAACTGACAGATTTTGCCAATGGGCACCAGTATTATGGCCTGCACAAAACCTCACGTGGGTGGGTCTTTCGTGAATGGGCTCCTAATGCTACTGCTATATACCTTGTTGGCGACTTCAACAAATGGACCGAGTTGGAGCGTTATAAGGCAAAGCGTGTAGGCAAATCTGGTGACTGGGAGTTGAAGTTGTCGGAGAAGGCTATAAAGCATGGTGATTTGTACAAGATGCATGTCTATTGGGATGGCGGCATGGGCGAGCGCATACCGGCATGGACTAATAGGGTAGTGCAGGATGAGAAAACAAAGATATTCTCTGCCCAGGTCTGGAATCCAGAGCCTTATGTATGGAAGAAGAAGGCGTTCAAGCCCAATAAGTCTCCGCTTTTGATATATGAGTGCCACATTGGTATGGCGCAGGATGCAGAGAAGGTAGGAACATACAATGAATTTCGGGAAAATGTGCTTCCGCGTATAAAGGCCGACGGTTATAACTGCATACAAATAATGGCCATACAGGAACACCCTTATTACGGATCGTTCGGCTATCATGTGAGCAGTTTTTTTGCTGCCTCAAGTAGGTTTGGCACACCAGAGGAACTAAAGGCTCTTGTAGACCAGGCACATAAGGATGGCATAGCTGTAATCATGGATATTGTCCATTCTCATGCTGTTAAAAATGAGGTGGAGGGACTTGGCAATCTTGCCGGCGACCCAAACCAGTATTTCTATCCAGGCGAACGTCATGAGCATCCGGCGTGGGACTCACTTTGTTTTGACTATGGCAAGGATGAGGTTGTACATTTCTTGCTCTCCAACTGCAAGTATTGGATGGAGGAGTTCCATTTTGACGGATTCCGCTTTGATGGAGTTACGTCAATGCTTTACTACAGTCATGGACTTGGTGAGGCGTTCTGCAACTATGGTGACTATTTTAATGGCCATCAGGACGATAATGCCATATGCTATCTTACTCTGGCCAACCTGCTCATACATGAGGTGAATCCTCATGCTATAACAATAGCTGAGGAGGTGAGCGGAATGCCGGGTCTTGCTGCAAAGTTTGCTGACGGTGGATACGGCTTTGATTATCGCATGGCAATGAACATTCCTGATTATTGGATTAAGACAATCAAGGAGTTGCCTGATGAGGCATGGAAGCCAAGCTCTATATTTGGGGAGGTTACCAACCGCCGGTCGGATGAGCACACTATAAGCTATTGTGAGAGTCATGACCAGGCTCTGGTGGGTGACAAAACGATCATTTTCCGCCTTATTGATGCAGACATGTATTGGCATTTCCGCCGTGGCGACGAGAACGACCGCGTCTTCCGTGGTATTGCCTTGCACAAGATGATACGTCTTGTTACAGCCTCTACGATTAATGGAGGATATCTTAATTTCATGGGCAACGAGTTTGGACATCCAGAGTGGATTGATTTTCCGAGAGAGGGCAATGGTTGGAGCTACAAGTATGCACGTCGCCAATGGAACTTAGTCGACAACCCCGACCTTGATTATCATTTTCTCGGCGATTTTGACAAGGCTATGCTTAAGACTCTGAAGATAGAGCGGAATATTCAGAACAAGCCGGTGGAGGAGATTTGGCACAATGACGGAGACCAGATTCTCGCATATATGCGAGGTGACCTTGTGTTCATATTCAATTTCAGTCCAACCCACTCGTTTACCGATTATGGTTTTCTTGTACCTACCGGGTCGTATGATGTGGTCCTTAATACTGATGCAAAAGAATATGGAGGCAACGGGTTGGCAGACGATTCCATGACTCATCTCACCAACTACGACCCCGCCTATGTCGATGAGCATAAGGAGTGGCTTAAACTCTACATACCTGCTCGCTCGGCTGTGGTTTTAAAGAAAAACTGATGGACAACAACGAATCTTCAATAAAGATACAGAACACATTGACACGTGTTTCATGCACTTTCGCGTTTTCACTGTTCACATTCTTCTACTTGTATTATTATCAGGCAGATTTGTTGACGGTGATGCAACACGTGTTCTCTAAAGGACAAACTCATTACAATCGTTTTATAGGAGCGGTTCTTATTACAGTTGTCCTGCTCCTACTGCAAGTAGGGTTTGTGAATATTTTCCGCAAGGTACGGTTGGCATGGGCGTTCACGTTTGTGCCACCGGCCTTGTGTCTTGTCTTGCTCACGGATGTGCATGTCTCGCCTATTGATGGGATGTTGTCATTCGGCAACTGGGTGTACATTTTCCCGTTGGCGCTCTTGGCTTTTGTTTTGCTTGTATGGGCAAGTTCGGCTTCTGGCTTAAGCAAGACGTTAGGCGACTTGGTAGCTCCTCCAGTGAGAAACTTATGGGCTAATTTGTGTGTGGTCTTCTTGTCCATCCTTCTTGTTTGTCTTGCAGGCAATGCCGACAAGACATATCATACGAGGATTTATGTAGAGCAATGCTTGATGAAGGGTGACATTGACAAGGCTCTTGACGAAATTCGAAAGCGTGGCATTGAGGATGAGAACATAACAATGCTTACAGCCTATGCCCTCTCCCAAAAGAAGACTCTTGCAGAGAATCTGTTTGAATACAGGTTGAATGGTGGGGCTCGTGCCCTCATGCCTTATGGATGTAATGTGAAGTTTGAACTTTTGCCAGATACTTCTTTTTATGCATATCTCGGCAATTGTTATGTCCAGAGGATGCCAACAATGAAGTATCTTGACTATCAGAGTCGTCATAAGCGTCTCAACAGTCGCACCATTGACTATTTGCTTTGTGGATACCTCATGGACAAAAAACTTGATTTGTTTGCCAGGGAAATAGTCAAATATTATAGGGTAAACGACTCTATAGCCTTGCCTAAGCATTATAGGGAGGCTTTGTTGCTTTACACGCATCTGCGCTCAAACCCGCGCATAATATACACTAATAATGTTATGAATGCGGATTTCCAGGATTACCAGAAGTTGGAGAATAGTATTGCAGACTGGCGTGAACGTAAAAATGCTTTATATGAGACTTATGGCAATACTTATTGGTATTATTACCAATTCTGCCGCTAATCACAGATTCCAGCATTGAATATGCTCTTATAATGAAACGAAGAGGGTGCCAAAGCTCATTATTGTGTTTTGGCACACCATCGTTCCACATATTTATTTGTATACCATTACAAACTGGTCTTTTTGTATATAACGCATTTTCAATGTTTCACCATTGATGGTGTTTGTACACTCAATTATTCCAGTTTCCCCGTAATCTAAATTTCCCTTTACTTGCATCTTTTTGAGCGTAAGTGCCTGGTTGGAGTAGTACTTATATGTTGTTTCTTTTGCACACCAATATAGAAGTAGTATTGTCTGAGAGCAATTGTTGTCGTTGTTTTTTATCGTGGTTTCTATATCAGCCTGTTCGTCTTCTCTTAGGAACTTGTCGGTTATCCTTTTTACCCTATCGCTCCTGTATTCAATATCTATTGAGACAGGCCTTCGAGTTGACAGTATAATACATACATAACCTTTTGTATGGCTTATGCCTATTTCGATGTGCGCATGTCTGTTAGTTGTTGATGTGTTGTCTATATATGGTCTGCCGTTAGGCTCATGGCTTATTATCAGATTGTCTAACTGTGTCATTTCTCTCAATAGGGCATATGTAGCTGCTTTCTCTTTGCGCCTTGACTCGCATGCGTCACTTAGCCTTGAACATACAATTGGAGGACATGCATCCTCCAATTGCAGTTTGTCGTCAATCTTCCATAATCCCAACTTGGTATTGTCATCAATATCTTTTATATAAAGAAGTGGCATACGCAAAATTATTTTGTTTCTTCACTTGTCTCTTTTACTTCATGCACAATTACTTTAATGCGGCTTATACGACGTTCATCTAATTCGGCAATCTCGAACGAGTAGTTCTTGTAGTCAATCTTTTCGTGTATGCTGGGGAAGTCGCCTTTTATCTCAAGTATCAAAC
>CALBYK010000346.1 GCA_937889855.1 uncultured Prevotella sp. | reverse complement strand
GACCAACAGCTTGCCAAAGACCACGACAACACATTGTTCGGTGATGATGAAGAAGAATCATCCTCATCCGACGGTGTTTCCACGCCTGTCGCCCGCAAAAAACAATCTCGCCGCGCCCGCAAGAGTGCCCCAGCCAAGAACAGCACCACCATCCCCGTCTTCGACAACTCAAAAGGTATCCCCAACTTCACCATCCTTGCCGTGTTGGGCGGAGGCTATTCCGGCACGGTGACCGACAGCACTGAAGTAACCGTAGACGGCCAGACATTCATCCACCGCGTGTATGGCGGCGGCTTCGGTAATCCTGAATCCACCGCCGACAACACCACCGGACAAATTGGCGGCAATACAAAGGTGAACGTGAAAGGTGCCCATGTCTATGGCGACGTGTTTGGCGGTGGTGCCGGTGTGGCTCCTGAAACAGCCAGTGACGCCCCCTTTGCCAATGTGGCACGTGTCCTGGGAACTACCAAGGTGGTGGTGTCCGATGATGCCCTCGTCTACGGAAACGTATATGGCGGTGGTGACATCGCCAACGTGGGTGAATACCAGGAGACAAAGCCGGACGGTTATTATGATCAGTCAAAGTTGTCGAGCGTTTCCACGCTCGACCAGACCCTCAATACCTCAACCTCTGGCACCCAGATTGGCTATGAGGCAAAGGGCTACAGGTCATTTGTCAATATCATCGGCGGCGACATCTTCGGACAGGTGTTCGGCGGCGGCCGCGGACTGAAAAAGGCACAGTCTGCCCATTACGACATGATGGGCCGCATCAACGGCAACGCCCTGGTCCACGTGGCCAACACACTCTACGGCAAGGAATTTACCTCACAGATTATCACTGGCGACGGTACCACGATTCCATATATCTGGAACCGCATCTATGGCGGCTGCGCCTATGGCACAGTGGACGGCAATACCCTGGTGCATATCGAGGGAGGTATGCTCGGACTCAATATCTTTGGCGGTGGCTATGGCGATGTGAAAATCAGTGACGACCTGATAGAGAAAGACCGGGAAGGCATCAACTCCGGTGCATCCACCGACTCAGAGATTCTCAAACTGGTGCTCGGCAAGAAAGACTCCGGCAACGAGGCTACCTACGCCAACGTTCTGGGCAACACCAAAGTGCAGATTGACGGTGGTTCCTGGATATGGAACAGGAAGGCTGACATCAACGGCAACATCACCACATGGACGGCTGCCGATGCATCCAACGGAAAAGTATGTGAGAACTACAGGGAATTCAGACAGATGATGCTTGCCCTCAACGACCCAAGCGCTGCAGATGCCAGCACGCTCCAAAAGGTATACGACATTATCAGCAAGATACAGAACGACGAGAGCACCCGAGAGTTTTTTGACATCAGCACCTATTCGTTCAAGAAAAACAACAACATCTTCGGCGGTGGCAACCGTGCCTGCTATGTGGGAACATATACAGGCGGAACACCCGACAATCCTCTCACCGGCTCTGTCAAGGAGGGCACAGGAACAGCCGTGGTAGAGATAAACCACTCACCGCTCACAGAACTGGAGGACACCAAAGGCGAGCTTATCAACTTGCTCGACAACACTACGTTGTTAGGATTCTGCTGGACGCTCGGCAACAACAACATTTCGCATCCTCAGTTCTCGGTGTTCGGTGCCGGTTATGGTGCCAATACAAAGGTGGCAAAGACCGAGGTTTATATGCGGCCTGGTGCAATAACAAGCAGTGAAGGAAATTCTGCTATGGAGATTGAAGGGAAACGATACCGATATATCAACCAGCGTGCTGACATGAGTGTGTATGCTGCGTTTGAGAGCAAACTGCATGAGGATTTCCAGACTGTATCTTCTGACGACAGAAAGCGGTATTACGGTAGTGCTGACGGTTCGGACTCTGACCCCAAGACATTTCTCCGCTACCGTGCCAGCCGCTGGGCATGGTCGCTCGGTGTGCCTAACTTCAGCTTTATGGAAGTACATGGTGGTGGTTTCTCTGGATATGTGTTAGGCGATACCTATGTGGAGACCGACTGTGAGCCTACCTGTCACAACATCTACGGTGCGGGATTGGGTGCCAAGCCTTACGGCACCATCACAGCCGACGGCAACTACGACTTTGGCAGCATCGGCGGCAGCGCAAAGGTGTTCATAAAGTCTGGCAGTGTGGCAAACAATGTATATGGTGGCGGTGCAGGTGTTGAATCAGCAACAAACAATGATGGTAAACTGATTGATTTCCCCAAAATGGCACTTGTCAGCGGCAAGACAGAAGTGCATGTCTACGGTGAGACGATTACTAATGAGGGCACCCAGATTGAGCGCACCCAGATTTTCGGCAACGTGTATGGCGGTGGCGATGTGGCAAACGTAGGCACCAAAGAGGCTGAGCCTAAGGAATTCACCCATGATGACGTCTACGTAAATAACCTGATAGACCGCACCTCGCTTGTCAATATCCGTGGCGGTGCCATCTACTCTCAGGTGTTCGCCGGTGGAAAAGGACGCACCAAGGCTGCTTGTGCCGACTACAAGCAGTTGGGTGGCATCTATGGCAATGCCTACCTCATATTAGACCGACCTGTCATCAATTATCCTTACTGCGACCTGACTACGGGCATAAGCTACAACCCATCGGGCGACGGCAATCTGAAGCATCCTGCCGATGACAAGAATCCCAACATAAAGCCATACCTGTTTAACCGTATCTACGGAGGTTGCGAGAATGGCACCATCTATGGCAATACCCTGGTGGCTGTCAACGACGGTTATATCAGCCATAACATATTTGGCGGCGGATGGGGAAACTGCGACACTACTTATGTGAACAGCGTGGCTGTGATTGACACCACCTCGGCTGACGTCACCGGCAATACAAACATGATTATTTCCGGTGGTAAGGCTTTGCTTACCTCCTATTGGCTGATGGACAAGCGGTTCTGGGAACCGGCTTCTATCATCGATGGTATAACCTACTCGCCTCAGTATAACCACCTTACTCGCAAGTTCAAGATCAACCACAATATCTATGCCGGTGGCAACGAAGTGTGTGTGGTAGGAAAGAAAGACAAAGATGGCAATCTGAATGGAAGTGGCAACACGTATCTGACGATGGTCAAAGGTTTACTCTACGATGACATACAAGTGGTGCCGGGCATAGCGGATCCGAACAAGAATTTCTTTGAGAGCGACGAATGGAAAGAAGTCTACAATAAGGTGGGCTCTCCTCACTTCTGTGTGTTCGGTGGCGGATATGGTGAGAACACGAAT
>CALBYK010000345.1 GCA_937889855.1 uncultured Prevotella sp. | reverse complement strand
GCAAACGACGTTGACTGGCTAATGAAGGTGCGCATGCAGGGAGCCATACAGAAGTGGGTGGACCATTCCATCAGCGTGACCGTCAACCTGCCTAACGATGTGGACGAGGCGCTTGTCAACCGCCTGTATGTGGAGGCTTGGCGCTCTGGATGCAAGGGATGCACCATATACCGTGACGGATCGCGTGCTGGAGTGCTCGTCTCGACATCCAAGAAGGACAAGAAAAAGAAGCCTGCCGCAGCGGTTGTGAAAGAGAAGCACGTGGTGCAGGTGGACGGACGAGTAGTGACAGAAACACGACCAAAGGAACTCGACTGCGACGTGGTGCGCTTCCAGAACAACAAGGAGAAATGGGTGGCTTTCGTCGGACTGCTCGACGGCTACCCATACGAGATATTCACCGGCCTTCAAGACGACGAGGAGGGTATCGCGCTGCCAAAGACAGTCACCAAGGGACGCATCATCAAACAGACGGGACCTGACGGGAAGAAACGCTACGACTTCCAGTTTGAGAACAAGCGCGGATACAAGACCACAGTAGAGGGACTCTCCGAAAAGTTTAATCCCGAGTACTGGAACTACGCAAAACTCATATCCGGGGTACTGCGCTACCGCATGCCTATCGACCATGTCATAAAACTGGTCAGCTCGCTACAGCTCAAGGACCAAAGCATCAACACTTGGAAGAACGGCGTGGAGCGTGCACTGAAGAAATACGTCATCGACGGAACTGAGGCCAAGGGACAAGTGTGCCCCGTATGCGGGCACGAGACTCTCGTCTACCAGGAGGGATGTCTCATCTGCAAGAACTGCGGAGCGTCGCGCTGCGGATAAAGACCGCCAATTGACTGTGAGAGGATGAGAGGAGATTTCCTTAGCTACGGCATGCGCCTGCGGCAAAGGAGGTCTCCTCTCACATTATCTATTAAATAGATTATTTATATATAATACATCATATATATTCATCATAATATACCATACATGACCAAACTCACCAAGTCGCTCATACATATATCCGACCTACGCCTACACGCCCAACATGGCGTGCTGCCACAAGAACGGCTCACAGGCAACGACTATTCCATCGACATAAACATTGGCTACGACATTAGCCGGGCAATGCAGTCTGACAACGTGGACGACACGCTCAACTACGCTGAGGTGTACTCTACAATAAAGGACGAAATGCAGCAACCGTCAAGTCTAATAGAGCACGTGGCAGGACGCATCGCAAGACGTCTCATCGCCGAACATGCCGAAATATCCACAATTGAGCTCCGCATCACCAAACTCAATCCTCCTATGGGAGCCGACTGCAAAGGGGCAGGCGTTGAAATACACCTGACCAATGAAAAAACTAAATGATTGTTTGCAGTTTTATCAATTTATTAGCTAACTTTGCAGCGGAATTAATTACACATCAACCGCTTAGAGGCTGTAGCGGCAGACATCACACATAACCCACAGCAAGAAACAAAACTCGAAGTATATCCGGTTTATGACAAAGAAAGTATTGCTCGCATTGCTTTTCATCATAGCATTTGCATCCGCAGTGACGGCTGCAAACAGGAAATTCACGCTCTGCATCGACGCCGGACACGGCGGCAAGGACACAGGCGCGCCTGGATCCATATCAGTCGAGAAGAACATAAACCTCAACGTAGCGCTCGCCTTCGGACGATACGTAGAGCGCAACTGCCCGGACGTGAGCGTCGTATACACGCGGCGCACAGACGTGTTCATACCTCTTTACGAACGCGCCGAGATTGCCAACCGCAAGAAAGCCGACCTGTTCGTGTCGGTACACACCAACGCCCTGAAGGGAAACCACACCATGAGGGGATTTGAGACATACACCCTCGGCGACGGCACGTCACACGCAAAATCAACAAACCTTGACGTGGCAAAACGTGAGAACTCCGTAATCCTGCTGGAAAAAGACTACCAACAGCACTACGTGGGATTCGACCCCAACTCACCAGAGAGCAACATCATGTTTGAGTTCATACAAGACAAGAACCTGACAAGAAGCATCGAACTCGCGAAAATGATGCAGAAGCACGTGTGCAGCGCAGCAAACCGCCCCAACAAGGGTGTGCACCAGCAAAACCTGGCAGTACTGCGACTCACGTCAATGCCTGCATGCCTCATTGAACTTGGATACATCTCAACTCCAGACGAAGAGCAAATGCTCAACAACCAACAACAGGTTGACAATATCGCACGGGGCATATACAACGCATTCGTTGAATACAAAAACAAGTACGACACAGGAATGACCGTACCATACAAGCCCATGTCCGACCCAATGCCAGAACAACCGGCACAAACACGGGCCGACAACAACGACGAAAGCGCGGACACCTATGGTCAAACGACCGACAACACTCCCGACGACAAAAGACAGCCGGACAACTACAGGACAACAACCCGACTACATGCCGGAGATGAGAAAAAGAAAGCCACAACAGGCAAAACGACCGTCACCTGTAGAGAAACAGCCATCACCTGTAAACAACAAACAGGACGCAGACCAAAGCCGACCCGTTTTCAAGATACAGGTGCTCGTGTCAAGACAACGCCTCAAGAAAGGCGACCACAACTTCAAGGGCCTTGAGGGATGCCAGCCTTACGAGGAGAACGGAATGGTGAAATACACATACGGAGCATCCAACAACTACAACGAGATATACCGCCTCCGCAAGGAAATACTCGACCGCTTCCCCGGAGCGTTCATCATAGCGTTCAAAAACGGCGAGAAGATGGATGTAAACCAAGGAATACGGGAATTCAAACAAAACAGAAACAAATAAAAACATACATATAACATGAAAGCGTTTACAAAGGAAGTGAAAATCGCAATCGTCGCAATCGTCGGTGTGATTATATTGTTTTTCGGAATGAACTTTCTGAAAGGACTCAACCTTTTCTCTTCGACGGACGACTATTACATTGAATTCGCAGACATAAGCGGCCTGTCATCCTCCAGTCCGATATACGCCGACGGCTACAAGGTGGGAACCGTAAAGGATGTCGTCTACGACTACTCCGGCGAACACCCCACACGGGTGCTCGTTGGACTCGACAAGGGCATGCGCATACCGGCCGGCTCGTCTGCCGCGATAGAGAGCGACATGATGGGCAACGTCAAGGTCAACCTGTTACTTGCCAACAATCCCCGCGAGCGAGTAATGCCAGGCGGAACCATAACAGGATGTGTCAACGGAGGAGCACTCGCTCGCGGGGATTGTTGGCAAGTA
>CALBYK010000344.1 GCA_937889855.1 uncultured Prevotella sp. | reverse complement strand
GCCCGGACATGTGACGAGGATTGAGCTTCCGCTTCCACTTCCGCCAGGACCGCCGCCCTGTCCGCCCTGTCCGCCGTGACCTCCGCCTTGTCCGCCAGGGCCTCCGCCTGGAGCCATTGCCGCAGAGTGCCAGCCTCCGCCACCGCCTTGGCTCGACGTGGTGTAGTTGCTCGGAACGGTGAATGTGGCGAGCACGGTGTCGCCGTCCTTCAGCGTTATCTCTGTGTTGGCGCTTACGCTCATCGACCCCGACACGTAAGCCTGTGTCGACTCCGACGTGCTCGGCACAGAGTTGCCGCCGCCCACGGCGAGCAGCGTGCCGCCGGTGAAGATTACGGAATATCCCTCCTCCTCGTTGGCGTCGATGCCGCACTCGGGCGCAGTCGTGCCGAAAGCCATGATGGTTCCGCCCTGTATATAGAGGTTGCCGTTAGAGTCGATGCCGTCGTTGCCAGTCGCCACGACGGTGATTGTTCCACCTTTTATATACATATGGCTGGAGGAGTTGAGCGCATCGTCGTTGGTGTTGGCTACGATGGTGCCGTCGTTGATGGTCATAATGGCCTTGCTCTCAATACCCTCGCCGCCGTTGCCCGTCACTGTCACGTTGAACGTGCCGCCGTTGATGGTCACGTTGCCGTCGGCCTTTATGCCCTTTGGCGACGACTTCTGGTCGGATGTCAGTCGGTCGGTGTTGCCCGTGTAGGGGTCGTACTTGGTGCCGTTGACGTAGGCATACATCCCGCCAGTGGTTGTTATGGTGACGTTGCCGCCGTTGGCGATGAACTCGCCGTCGCAGTTGATGCCCTTGCCGCCGCTGCCCGAACTCGTGAGCTGCAGCGTGCCGCCGTCAATCTGCACGTTGCCGTCGGCGCTTATGCACGCCGCCGCCTTGGTCTTGGCGTCGTCCTCGTCCCATTTGCCGCCGCCTGAGGTGCTCACGGTGACTGAGCCGTCAGTGATGCTGATGTTGCCCTCTGCCTTCATGCCCTTGGCGGCAGTGGCAGTGGTGGCGATGTTTATCGTTCCGCCGGAGACGGTTATGGAGCCAGTGTCCTCAGTCTCGCGGTCGGTGTCGTCCTTGTACGACACCTGCACGCCGTCGTCGCCAGTGCCTGAAATGTTCAGCTCGCCGCTCTCCATTGCGAAGTACTGGTTGCAGTTGAGTCCGTCCTTCACGGCAGAGAGGATGTTCACCGTTGCGTTCTTCAGTTCCACATATTCTTTGGAGTATATGCCGTGGGCTGTGTTGCCGTATATGTTGAGCGTGCCCTTTCCCTTCAGTTCGAGATGTCCCTTGCAGGCGATGCAACCCTTCTGTGAGCCGTCGGCTGAGTCGGTGAGTGTGTTCACGGTGCCTTTCTTCACGCTGAGGCTGACGCGCTTGCCGTCTTGGATGTCGAGCGGAGCGCCGATTGTGCTTGTGAGTGTCAGTCCCTGGAGTTCGATAGATGCCTTGTAGGAGCCGTCGAGCGTGAACGAGCCGTCGGTTGACGTGCCGCTGAGCACGTAGGTTATCTCGCCGCATGTGTCGTCGCCCACGTTGTCGGACTGGTAGATGGTCACGCGCGCGCCGCTGACTGTCGGCTCGACATACTGCGCCACGTTTCCTGCCACGACAACCGATGCCGAAGTGCCGTTATAGCTCACGCTGACTGTGCCGTCTGTCACTTCAGAGTCGTCCACATACATACGTGTGATGTCGGCGGTGTTGAGCGTGCGTCCCATAATGGTGAGCTGTGTTCCGTCGGTGTATGTCATGTCGCCCGCTTCAGATGCCGGCAGCGCGTAGATGATGTTGCCCACAACCACGTTGAGTGTCTGGGCGTCCGCCGCAAATGCTATCGCACTCGCGGCAACCAATGTCATGAGTGTGCGTTTCATCTTACTGCGATTTTCCTTGTTTTACCGTTCTGCTTCACTAAATAAATGCCCGGTTCTACCGCCTCGTCGAGACTGCGTGTATTGGCAAACTTGCCCACGTAAGTGCCGGATGTGGTGTAGACCTGCATGTCGCCTTTGGCAGTCGTCATCTCGCTGATACCGGTAGTGTTGCTTGTGGCGAAGAACATCTTCGCGATGTCAGCCACGCTGAACGTCTGGCTTGTGGAGCCGTCGGTGACAGTGAGTTTGCTACCAGAGTCGGTGAACGTCATCGACAGTGACTCCACACCGAACGTCACGGCAGTACCGTCGGTTTTCTTAAACGAAAGATAGGGATAGGTGTCGGCGCTTGTCGCTAAGGCAAGCATCAATATGGCCGACGAGAGTAGGAACCTCTTCATAAGCAATCCTTTCTTTAATAAAAGTAGATAACGTGTATTATTGTTGCTATTTCTGTTTGTTTGGTTGCAAAATAACATATTTTTATTGAATTTACAAAAAACTTTCAATGAAGAGGCATTTTATTTAAACCAATCGACAGATTGAATGTATTTCGTAGAATCGTTGACTTTTTGCAGGTGATAGAGCAATTGACAGAAAAAGGCATATCACTTTTCATTCTTCAAAACACCTTGGAGACTCTACAAACAAACGGCAAACCCAACCCTATTGCTCTACTTGTATTGGGCATGATTGCGCAATTCAACTCAATGGTAAGAGGACTCATAAGAAGTTGCATGGAGAGTGGCTATA
>CALBYK010000343.1 GCA_937889855.1 uncultured Prevotella sp. | reverse complement strand
AAGGCATTCTGCGGAGGATAAACAGAACCGGCATCGTCATGACATGGGGATGCACGCAACACAGCACACACCTACAACACTACATTAAACACATTTATATTAACACACAAAACAAATGGAAAAATTAGTTATAGCCGGCCGTGAATTCAATTCAAGGCTGTTTCTTGGCACTGGCAAGTTCAACAACAACTCGCTCATGTCGCAGGCCATCAAGGCGTCAGAGACAGAGATGGTGACAGTCGCCATGAAACGCATCGAACTCGAGGACAAGAACGACGACCTTTTGTCGCACATCGTTCAGAACCCAAACATACAGTTGCTGCCAAACACAAGCGGTGTCAGAAATGCCGAAGAAGCCGTGTTTGCCGCACAGATGGCACGCGAAGCCTTCGGCACCAACTGGCTGAAACTTGAGATTCACCCTGACCCACGCTATCTCCTGCCCGACTCCATCGAGACACTCAAGGCAACCGAACAACTTGTAAAGCTCGGATTCGTCGTCCTTCCCTATTGCCAGGCCGACCCTACTCTCTGCAAGCATCTCGAAGAAGCAGGAGCAGCCACCGTCATGCCACTTGCCGCACCTATAGGCACCAACAAGGGACTGCGCATGAAGGATTTCCTGCAGATAATCATCGACCAGGCCACCATTCCTGTTGTTGTTGATGCAGGCATAGGCGCACCAAGCCATGCCGCAGAAGCAATGGAGATGGGAGCAAGCGCATGCTTGGTGAACACAGCCATTGCCGTAGCCGGCGACCCAGTAGAGATGGCAAAAGCATTCAAGGAAGCCGTGGCCTGTGGCAGACGCGCTTATGAGGCCGGACTCGGAGCTGTCAGCGACTGTGCCGAGGCAAGCTCTCCACTTACTGCATTTCTCAATGAATAAAAACAACGTAACGACATAACATTCATGCCACAAGACAATAAAGCCTACGCCAAGAGGGAGAAAGCCTACATAAATGGCAAGCTATTTCCAGAGATAAAGGTTGGAATGACAAAAGTGAACCTCACGCCAACTGTTGTACGCGACGACAACGGCATACCCCACATGACTCCCAACGCTCCGGTATACATATACGATACAAGCGGTCCATACAGCGACCCCAACTACAAGGTTGACCTCAAGAAGGGACTGCCACGCATCCGCCAACAATGGATTATTGACCGTGACGACACCGAACAACTCACGGAAATAACAAGCGAATACGGCAAGCAGCGTCTTGCCGACCACTCGCTCGACCATCTCCGCTTTGAGCACATACAGCTGCCGAGGCGCGCAAAGGCTGGCAAGCACATCACACAAATGGCTTATGCCAAGGCAGGCATCGTAACACCTGAGATGGAGTATGTGGCGATAAGGGAGAACATGAACTGCGAGGAACTGGGAATAAAGACACACATAACACCAGAATATATACGCGATGAGATAGCACGAGGACGCGCTGTGCTGCCAGCCAACATCAACCACCCGGAGAGCGAGCCAATGATTATCGGACGCAACTTCCTCGTGAAAATAAATACGAACATCGGCAACTCTGCCACTACGTCAAGCATTGAGGAAGAGGTGGACAAGGCTGTGTGGTCATGCAAGTGGGGAGGCGACACTCTCATGGACTTGTCAACAGGCGACAACATACACGAGACGCGAGAATGGATTGTTCGCAACTGCCCGGTGCCCGTGGGAACGGTACCTATATACCAGGCTTTGGAGAAGGTCAACGGCAACGTGGAAGACCTCAACTGGGAAGTATACCGCGACACGCTCATCGAACAGTGCGAACAGGGTGTCGACTACTTCACTATCCACGCAGGCATACGACGCCACAATGTACATCTTGCCGACAAACGACTATGCGGCATCGTGAGCCGAGGAGGCAGCATCATGAGCAAGTGGTGCCTTATACACAACCGCGAGAGTTTCCTTTACGAGCACTTCGACGACATATGCGACATCGTGGCGCAATACGACGTGGCACTGTCCCTCGGTGACGGCC
>CALBYK010000342.1 GCA_937889855.1 uncultured Prevotella sp. | reverse complement strand
GTCTGCACTATGCGCTCAGCCGAACGTCCGTCCCATCTGTCGGGAATACCACAATGTTTCCATTCCCCTGAAACCATACGTGTCATCTCTTCGCCAAGACGCACGGGATCCTCGCCCACGAGCACATTTGAGCCTGTTTTGACTGTCTCTATATGCTCCGTATAACAATTGAGCGTTATGCATGGAACCGAGTTAAACGTAGCCTCCTCCGCCACATTACCTGAATCGGTGATAATACCAAGGGCGTGAGCAGTGAGATAACCGAACTCAAGGTAGGACAGAGGCTCCACGACATGCAACCCTTGGAACAGCAACGGGTTATCGGCAATGATTTTCCTCACAGCATCAGCGGCAAGCTTGCGCAACGGAGCCACTACCGGAATGTCCTCATTGTGCGACATCATGCTCACCAGCAAGGCACGTAGTTCTTCGGTGTTGCCTATGAGAGCCTTGCGGTTAAGAGTAAATACAATATATTTGTCATCCTTGACGTTCAAGCCGTCAAGCACTTGCGGACGCACAAAACGCTGGTGGTTGAAACGGAGCGTGTCCATAAGGATGTTGCCCACCATATATATCTTGGACGACTCCGCTCCCTCGCGTGTAGCGGCACTGTTGCCACCTATACCTGCAGTGAAGAGGAGGTCGGACAGTCCGTCAATGACGAGACGGTTTATCTCCTTAGGCATAGAGATGTCGAACGAGCGCGTTCCTGCCACGAGATGAGCCAGCCGTATGCCTTGCTTCTTTGTCACGATGGCGGCTGCCATTGTAGACGCAAGGTCGTCCACTACTATGACAGTGTCTGTGTGGTGTTCTTGCAGATAACGCTCAAAAGCTGACATTACCTGACCGGTCAACTCGTTTAGGTTCTCACAATCGACACCGAGGAATACGTCGGGACGCTTCATCTGCAAATCACCGAATAATGACGGCTCAAGCGTAGTGTCGTCCTCACGGCCTGCATACACAAGACTATGTGACACTCCGGCGGCATCCATGGCACGGAGTATTGGGGCTACTTTAATGAAGTTGGGGCGTGCCCCAACAAAAATACAGATATTCATAATCAGAGAAAGACCATCCCCTCGTCGCTACGCAGCTCCTGCCACTCCCCAGTAGGGAGGGGCGTAAAATGTTTTGTATAGCTGTTTGGAAAGGGAATAGGATGGTGTTTTTTATTGTTATATTTTATTACTTAAACTAATTTACTCAATCAAGCTTATAAATTCTTAAAAACAGAAGCTCTTATATAGATACTTTTACTGTATTAATTTCGTTTATTACTTGCTGATTTGTGGATTTTACCACTTGAAACCCTCTACTTTTCAGATATTCGGTACGTATATTGTCTGACATTTGCTGGCTGTCGGAAAAATGACACTCATCATTAACCTCTGTTATAAGCCTATTCGGCAAGCTCACAAAATCGACTGTATATGTCCAAAACATAGAAGGTAAAACATTCACTCCCCTCCCTGCCGGGAGGGGAATACACGCTAAGGCATGTCGGGAGGTATTGCTTTACTGCTGGGCAGTGGTATCCTTGAACAGTTCCTTTATTCCTCCAAGACTTCCAAGCATGTTCGTAGCCTCAAACGGGAGGAACACCGTCTTCGTCTTGTCGCCCTCTGCAAGCTGCTGCATCATCTGTATATATTTCTGCGCAAGGAGATAGTTGGCAGGATTGGTGCTCTTGCCTACAGCCTCTGTTATCTTCTCTATTGCTATTGCCTCTGCCTCCGCCTTGCGTATGCGTGCCTGCGCCTCGCCCTCGGCATGCAGAATCTCCTGCTGCTTGACAGCCTCTGCACGGTTGATTGTTGAGGTTTTCTCACCTTCTGACTTAAGAATCTCTGCCTGTTTCTGTCCCTCACTTGTGAGGATGGTGGCACGTTTGTTACGCTCTGCCTGCATCTGCTTCTCCATGGCCTGAAGCACACTTGACGGCGGAATAATGTCCTGCAGTTCTACACGGTTCACCTTAATGCCCCACTTGTTGGTGGCATCATCAAGCACGGCTCGAAGCTTGGTGTTGATGGTGTCGCGCGAAGTTAGGGTCTGGTCGAGCTCCATCTCACCGATTATATTACGCAGAGTAGTCTGGGTGAGTTTCTCTATGGCGTTAGGCAAGTTGTTTATCTCGTACACAGCCTTGAATGGGTCAACAATCTGGAAATAAAGCAGGGCGTTGATCTGCATCTGTATGTTGTCCTTAGTAATGACGTTCTGTTTGTCGAAGTC
>CALBYK010000341.1 GCA_937889855.1 uncultured Prevotella sp. | reverse complement strand
GACCATACCATATCTATAGTCTATAGCAAATTTTCTCTTTACACTAAGTGTGAGATGAGCTCCTCACGTTCCCCAGGAAGCATGTCAATTACAGGAATCTCCACCATAGTGTAGCAGCCAGGCTGCTGGCGCATTGATGCACGAGCCACATTTACAAGCACCTGACCAGTGAGGGCTGGATTGTTGATGCTCATGGTGAACTCCATGCGCTGGTTCTGTGTCTTGCCGCTGACACCCTTACGTGTGAGGTGTACACCATGTCCCATGTCGCGAACAGCGTCAACTGAAGGTACGGCAAACACGTGGGTCTCATCACTTGCAAAGTAAGGATCAGCCTTGATGGCTGCTGTCACATCCTCAAGATTGGCACCATCCTCAAGTTCAACATAAACCATGCGGCGGTGCAAGCCCTCGCCCTTAGGAATAGTCATGGAAAGAGCGTTCTTCACACCCTCCTTTGAGCGCACACATACGGAGTGGCCCATAGACATACCCGGTCCAAAATTGGTGTAACTCAAGCCTTTAGGAGCAAGACTCTGCATGAGAGTGCGCACAATAGAGTCAGAACCCGGGTCCCATCCTGCTGCAATAACGCTCACAGCCTTGTGCTCCTTGCAGATAGGCATGAGTGCTGCGCGGTAGTCGAGGATGGAAGTGTGGATATCGAAGCTGTCGACTGTGTTGATGCCGAGCGGAAGTATCTGCTTGGCATACTCCTCGCATGAGCGTGTTGGAGTTGCAAGAATGGCAACGTCAACGTCCTTAAGCTCACGAATGTCCTTCACTACATCATATTGTGCAAGCTCTGCCGGTTTATTCTCTGCACCATGACGGCGCACAACACCTGCAATCTCAAAATCTTCGGCTGCCTCAAGAGCCTGAACAGCATACTGCCCTATGTTGCCGTAGCCCACTACGGCTGCTCTAATTTTCTTCATATCGTTAATTTCTTTTTATTGGTTGTTTCTTTTTGTACTTTATATATAATGGTCGTTTGTTTTAGCCGCAAAATTACACAATTTAGTCAACAAATCTTCCTTTGTGCTTATATTTTTTGTCAACGGCAAGCTGATTACCTACAATTTAGTATTTATAACTTGGTATTTATTTCAATATGAAATACAAAAACGACTATTTGGTTATATTTACCAACCTTTGCCCATCAAACAAATCTCCCCACAAGATGTACAAATCCAGAGATAAGAAACACAACCCCTACAAGCTTTATTATAGTGGCAAGTGTTCCGCTTGCCCCAACCATAGACGGAACCTTATCTATGAGAAACCATCCTATCACAAGTTCAATTATACTGTTAACCATAACTTATAACTTTTATATTACACGTAAAAAATACTAATCACCCAATACTACATCCTTTCAAGTCCAACATGCTTGCCAAACTGCGCATAAATTTTGAACAGGTTTCTGCCACGACTCGCCTCATCATGCTTCAGCGATGTAGACAGCTGCCGATTCACATAGTCTGTAAACTCGACAGAGAATCCACCTATACACCTTATATAATTATAAATGAACGCCTGTAGCTCATGAGTGCGGCCGGCAAGTTCTGTTACCTCACCACTCTGTAGAAAAGGCTTGTCGCCCACAAACAACGGCCGCACAATATGCATATTGAGCGCGAAGCCCGTAAGTGGCGACGAATAAGCAATGCATTTACCACTCGAGCGGTCGGTGACAGTGTACATAAGACGCTGCTCAGCAAGCTTCTTACCCAGTTCCGTATGCATTATAGCAACCGATGCTTGCATATCTGTGTCCAAAGGAAGCCTATACTCGTCTATACGCAAGACACGCTCTACATCCGTCTTTGCAGACATGAAGAACATCTCCCACAAATCAAGGCAGAACGAGCGCATCTTCCTTGCACTGTCCACGGATTCAACCCCTAAGCTGAAGGCTAAATCAGTTATTTTCCACATTGCAACTGGAGATGGGGCCTCAAGCAATGCGTCATCAAAAAGATCGCCAGCAATGCCATATGATGGGGTATAACGCACTTTCGACTTGTCTAAGGAGTTACCGAAAATCCTGGCTTCCAGAGCATAGACAATATCGTTGAAGCGTAGACAGCGTTTCTCAGCAAGCGTCAATCCTCCAACTTGTGTCTTTGACGAGTTTATCGTCTTCACTATTTCACCTATACAATCAGTATTCCTATAAACACGGAAATGGTCGGCTGGGAGTCTCTCTATGAAATCCTCATACATGTCCACCATGCTGTCAAAGCTCTCACCCCACACATCATGTGCCATGTCACTCGTCATCCCAACACGCTCCATCCACTTGTGAAGGACATGGTCGCCTGGTACAGCCTCCTTACGCAAGAACGACAAAACATCCATACGACACAAAGCCGCACTCATCTGACAGGAGTTCAGATTCTCCTGTGTATAGAACAATGCTGCCTCTCCACTACCCGTTGAAGGCACGCATCCCCTTTCTACCGCCTGTGCGTCAAGCACCGAGGTTATGGTCTGCATAAGCGTCATACCTGTGCGATACTGGTCTGTGCGGCACCCGGTCACCACACTATCAATAGCAGAAGCAAAACAGTCGGCAATACTCCTGTTGAGTTTACGTTCTTCAGTGTCGCTGCTGTAGCAGCACTCACATACATGCCGCACGTCAACATTCTCCTGCAGATTGCCTACAATTGACCTAACATACTGATATACGGCAAGTGTAGCAGCATTGATTGTATCAGACACAACCGTTAGTACGTCGCCATTGTTGAGCCTGCAAAAGTCAAACTGCTTGACAATTCCAAATAGCTGCCACACAGAGCGAGCACTTCCAACATTGCCACCGAATAAGGGCGCATAGACATCTTCGTCCCCAGTCTGAGCCTTAAGCGCCACAGGCGGAAGAACCTCCGTACGGAAAAGAAACTTGCACGATTCAGCAACTTGCGCTCGTGTGACTATGTAAACTGCAATGTCATCACACACACTGCCGTCAACCTCGCCAAGAAACACCATACACAGTTGCCTGCCATCAGACATTCCGCCCGCCAAAGCGGCAAGTATGCCACGCACGAACGTGCGTGTACGTCTGTTTGGACGTATAAAAATATAGTTTGTTGACAAATCACTCATGTTATAGCGTTGCATATATTATCATTAAAACAAGTAATACGGCAAGTGCTGCAGAAACTAAAGCCAGAACACGGCACATGGATGTTTTGCGCCTAAGCTCGTCCTCCACCAGGCAAAGACGTTTGCATGTCTGCGCGTTCTTATATTGCAGTTCCTTATATTCTTGGCTTATCTCGTCATACGACGTGCGCATGGCCTCAGAGGGCAGGACAAAAGCCTCATCCTCTATTTCACCACTATGGACGTGATCATCTGAATAGAAGTTAAGCAATTCCTCCAATGCCATTACCGATATGCCTTTCTCGCGAAACAGCTTAAGGTATTTGTCCACCTCTGCCACCGGCATATTGCCACCGTTTGCGGCCAGCACCTTCTTTATCTCTTTGATAGTCTGTTCCATAATGGTCAAGATTTACTTTTTGATACAAGCCTCAGCTCCATAGTCTCGTTGTCCATGCGCAGATTGCCCGACATCTTGTCCTTGGCTTTCGGATTGGACGTGAACTGACAGTTGGTGCCATTGTCGGTGAAGTCGCCATAAAAATCCATCATTGACGAATCCTCATGCATCAACACCGCCATTGAAGGGAGTGTGAACGTCAACTTGAGGCTGTCGCCCGACGGCTTTCTTGCCATATACTCCTCATACGTGAAGTCGTTGCGCGAGTCGATTACCTCGTGCACTATGGACGGAGTCTCAAGCGATATGTGCCGCAACGGATAGGTTAGGTACAGGCGGTCCTTGCCTTGCGGTATACGCACCCCGTCACGAAAGACGCGAAACGCCACCGAGTGGTCAATACTCCACACGTTGCAGCCATATGGCTCTACAATGTCCTCAGGCTGGAGCGCCGTGCGGTTGCTCGAAAGAACAAAGAAGCGGAACGTGCCCGTCTTACCCTTACCAACATACAACAACCCGATATTCGA
>CALBYK010000340.1 GCA_937889855.1 uncultured Prevotella sp. | reverse complement strand
TGCTTTATCTCCAAAGTTTTCGATAAAAAAAAGCCCACTTTTACTAACATTTTAACAGTTATTTACAAAATAAAAACTTTTCAACGGCAATATACATTATTATATAATCATTCTGTATACTTAGTTGGTAAGATAATGATGGCACATACTTATACTAAAAGCCCTATATCAACAAATTTCAGTTGAAAAAGTTGGCTATTAAGAAAAAAAATGGCGAACTTTGCATCATTTAGATGCCAAGCATATAGAAAACGTTCAAAATCAGCAAACAAAACAAAATCACCGAAACAAAACAATGAAAAAATCTTTTTACAGTAGTCTTAGAACTATATCCGCCGCTTTACTCTGCGCCCTATTACCAAACACTGCATCATCCACCCCGATACGCATAGCCACCTACAACATTCAGCGTGGTGAAGGTATGGACGGTAGGCTAAATTATCAGCGCACCGCCAAAACATTGGCGGCAATCAACCCGGAATTTGTCGCTGTACAAGAAGTGGACAGTATGACAAGACGCACAAACAGCACATACTCATTGGAAGCTATCGCCTCCGAAATGGGTTACAATGCCGTATACGCACCGACAATAAACTTCGACGGAGGAAAATATGGCATAGGCATTTTATCACGCGACAAGCCATTACGTGTTAGTCAGTACTCTCTACCAGGACGTGATGAGGCGCGCACAATGGTGGTAGCTGAATTTACCGACTACATATTCGCCTGCACCCACCTCTCACTTGAATCAGACGAGCGCATTGCCTCTATCCCTATAATAAACAAGGTAGCAAGCCAATATAAGAAACCGTTCATCATTGCCGGTGACTGGAACGCCACCCCAGAAGATCCGTTCATCAAGGAATTTTCAAACACTTTCAAGATATGTAACGACACGACACAACAATCATGGCCAGCAGACAAGCCGACACAATGTCTTGACTATATTGCCGTATACAAAAATCCAAGCATCAAGAATGCAGACGGAGAGCCGGCAACCGTTTTGGACACACACGTGATAGACAACAGCATAGCTTCCGACCATCGGCCTGTATTTGCCGACTTGGATATACCGATTGTACATCCATTGGGACGCTACACCGAACTAACCGACTCCAAGCCACACGACACCGACGCTGCATGGGCAAAACTTAAGTCGGACACAAACACAAGCTGGGCATCTATCGACACCCGCTACCGCCGCAACGACATACCAAGCATAAAGACACAAGGCACGTGGAGCGGCAAGGCATGGCGAGGCGAGCGTGTCAATGCCCAAGCTCTGTTGTGGACGAACAAGGAGTTGACAAATGTTGAGGTAACAGCAACTGAACTGCGTTCCGGAAAGAACATCATACCAGCCTCAGCCGTACGCACCAATTTCGTGCGCTATGTGATGACCGATGAACTGAACAAAGACGGTGGCGGTTGCGGCTACCGCAATCCTGCCGGCTTCGACTCATCAGTCGTTGCCGACGTGCTCGACATCACCAAGTCGCTGCCCATCGCACGGGGCACCACACAGCCAATATGGATGAATATATGGGTGCCACGTGATGCCAAGCCTGGCACTTATAGCGGACAAATAATGATAAAGGGCAAAGATATGAATACTCAGACGCTGCAAGTGCGCCTGCAAGTGCTCAACCACACTCTGCCAGAGCCGCAGAAATGGTCAATGAATCTTGACCTGTGGCAGAACCCCTACTCCGTGGCCCGCTACTACGACGTGCCGCTCTGGAGCAAGGAGCACTTCGATGCCATGCGGCCGATAATGAAGATGCTCGCCGATGCCGGACAGTATGCCATAACAACAAGCATCATGCACAAGCCATGGAACGGTCAGACCGAGGACCACTACGACTCTATGGTAACACGCATAAAACATCTCGACGGCTCATGGAGCTACGACTATGCCGTATTCGACAAGTATGTTGACTTTATGATGAACGATGTCGGCATAAACCGACTCATATCATGCTACACAATGATACCCTGGGACCTGAGTTTCGACTACTACGACGAGGCAACAAACCGCGTACAGTTCATCAAGGCCAAGCCAGGCGATGAGGCGTATACAGAATATTGGGGCAATTTCCTGAAGGACTTCTCCCGCCACCTGCGCGAGAAAGGGTGGTTCGACAAGACATGCATAGCTATGGACGAGCGTCCCATGGACGCCATGCAGGCAGCAATAAAAGTGATAAAGGACGCCGACCCAGAATTCAAGATATCTCTCGCCGGTGTCTACCATGAGGAAATAGAGCGCGACCTCTACTACTACTGTCTCGCCTACGGATACGAGTTTCCAAAAGACGTGATGCGACGCCGCCGTGCCGAAGGCAAGATAAGCACCTACTACACATGCTGTACGGAGGGATTTCCCAACACCTTCACGTTCTCTGCGCCAGCTGAAGCAACATGGATGGCCCTGCACGCTGTAGGTGGCGACTACGACGGCTACCTGCGCTGGTCGTACAACAGCTGGACACGCGACCCTCTGCGCGACTCACGTTTCCGCACATGGGCAGCCGGCGATTGTTACTGCATCTATCCCGGACCGCGCTCAAGCATACGCTTTGAGCGACTGATAGAGGGATTGCAGGACACAGAGAAAATCATACAGCTGCGTCGCGAATATAAACGCAACGGACAGAAAGCCAAGCTTGAGCGCATGAACCGACTTATTGAACAGTTCACTCCAGAGAAGACACCAGCAAGCAAGGCAGCAAAGGCAGCCGAAATGG
>CALBYK010000339.1 GCA_937889855.1 uncultured Prevotella sp. | reverse complement strand
CAACGGAGGAGCACTCGGAAAGGCTGCCGAGATGATTCCAGCCATAGAAAAGATGCTGCCTAAGCTTGACAGCATACTCACAAGCGTAAACCTTCTGCTCGCCGACCCGGCACTGGCGCAGTCGCTGCACAATGTGCAGACCATCACGTCAAACCTCACCACATCATCGGCTGAGCTCAACACCCTCATGAAACAGCTCAACCGCAATGTCCCCACAATGCTTGCAAAGGCAAACGGTGTGCTTGACAACACCAACAGGCTCACAGGCAACCTCGCGGCACTCGACCTCGAAAGCACCAAACAACAGGTTGACCAAACTATTTCAAACGTACAGGAACTCACAGCCAAGCTCAACAGCAATAACGGCACCCTCGGACTTCTCATGAACGACGCGTCGCTCTACAACAACCTCAATACCACAATGCGCAGCGCCGACTCACTGCTCGTCAACCTGCGCCAGCATCCGAAACGATACGTACACTTCTCCCTGTTTGGCAAAAAAGACAAATAAGCATTCATTAGAATTAGTATAAATAACAAAGACATATTTAAAAACGGTTCCGGCTCTCGCCAGGAACCGTTTTTCTGTTTCCTGTCAAACGTTCCAAAATCTACAGGTGAAAAGCACACACAAAATACCATTTTCTTACCTGTTGTCCACTAACATCCAAATTATCAGCATATTACCGCATACAACGGCAATATATACGCACTGGAATCATAAAAAAAGCTAACTGACGGAAAATTAGGCTGTTACGGCCACAAGCACAGACATAAATAAAACGCGGCATTTGCTCAACTCAAAAATAATTACTAATTTTGCACTTGATTAAATAGTAAAGAACGGTATTAAAAACAAACATAAGTAACACACCACAGCCAATGAATTTAAGTCCTGACAAACTTTGGGACAAATGTCTTACGCTCATACGCGAGAACATCTCAGAGCAACAATATAACGCATGGTTCAAAAGAACCGTCTTCGAATCCTATAACGAGGACTCGAAGACGGTATTGCTGCGTGTACCGAGCCCGTTCGTGTACGAATACCTCGAGGAGAACTATGTAGACCTGTTGCGAAAGGTGCTCACACACAACTTTGGCAATGGCGTGAACCTCTCCTACCGTATTGTCACCGACAACGAGAACAAGAAGACACAGGTAGTGGAAGGCGACGAGCCTACAGACGAATCTATGCGTCCGCGACAGCGCGAGCGTGCCAACGAGTCGCCAAACGCGCTCGACAGCGCCGCGCCGCAACAAATAGACCCACAACTCAATCCGCACCTCACCTTCAAGAACTATATAGAAGGCAACTCAAACAAGCTGCCCAGAGCCATCGGACAGACCATTGCCGAACACCCGCAGAACATGCAGTTCAACCCGTTCTTCGTGTTCGGACCGTCGGGATGCGGCAAGACACACCTCATCAATGCCATCGGCGTGGAGGCTAAACGGCTGTATCCGCAGAAAAGAGTGCTCTACATCAGCGCGCGCCTGTTTGAGGTGCAGTACACCAACGCTGTACTGCGCAACACCATCAACGACTTCATCAACTTCTACCAGACCATCGACGTGCTCATCGTCGACGATATACAGGAATGGGAGGACAAGAAAGGCACGCAAAACACCTTCTTCCACATATTCAACCACCTGTTCCGCAACGGCAAGCGCATCATCCTTGCCAGCGACCGCCCGCCTGTGGAACTCAAGGGCATGAACGAGCGACTCATCACGCGCTTCTCGTGCGGACTCATCGCCGAACTCGAAAAGCCAAACGTACAACTCTGCGTAGACATTCTCGAAAGCAAGATACGCCACGACGGACTCAACATACCGGAGGACGTGGTGAAATACATCGCATCCACAGCCAACGGCTCCGTGCGCGACCTGCAGGGTGTTGTCAACTCGCTCATGGCATACAGCGTGGTGTACAACTGCAACATCGACATGAGCCTGGCACAACGTGTCATCAAGCGCTCGGTGAAAGTAGACGATACACCGCTAACCGTCGACGAAATCATCGAAAGCGTGTGCCAGCACTACAACGTGACGCCTGCCAACATCAGCAGCCGAAGCCGAAAGAAGGACTATGTAATGGCACGCCAGGTATCGATATACCTCGCACAGAAATACACCAAGATGCCGGCAAGCAGAATAGGACGTCTTGTAGGAGGACGCGACCACTCCACTGTGATATACAGTTGCAACCAAGTGGAGCGGCGCATAAAAATCGACCAGAAATTCCAAAGCGAAATAACAAGTATCGAAAACTCTTTCCGCACAAGAAACTAAAAGGCTCTCTCGCTATCAGCAATGTCTTATGACATTACATTATACAGAAAACGGGGATGTGTCAAAACACACTCATTACAAAATAACGGTAACTGCATTACAAGATAACGGTAACTGCATTACAAGATTGCGGTAGCAGCATTACAAGATAA
>CALBYK010000338.1 GCA_937889855.1 uncultured Prevotella sp. | reverse complement strand
GACTACATCCTTGATTTATATTAGACATTGCAAATATAGCGTTTTTTGTTGAAAAATGCAACAGTCGGCTACCTATTTGCTTTCTATTTTAAACTTATTTTAATATATACGTAATAATATACAACAAATATATCCACCCTACCGCCTACTGCATCTCCTTGAACGCGCTTCTCACAATAGGAATGGCTATGGCGAACGTCACCACATCACTAACCGCCTGGCACATCGCCACACCCATCAACCCAAACAAATGAGGCATGATGATGATGAATGGAATAAACACAAGTCCACGACGGGCAGACGAAAGGATATTTGCACGCAAAGGCTTGCGCGTGGTCTGTAGCATCATGTTGCCCGTCATTATATAGGCATTGAGTGGATAGGCGGCAAGTTGCCATCGAAGGGCCGTACTACCCACAGCCACCACTATGCCATCATTTCGGAACAGCGCTATGGTTTGCTCGGCAAAACAGAATACCACAGCCGACACACAAAGCAGGAAAAGAAAGCCTGTGCGCACCGTGAACCAAAATCCTTGTCTAAGACGTCTGTACAATCCAGCACCATAGCAAAAGCCGCAAAATGGCTGGAAGCCATGTCCAATACCTACAATAACCGACATTACGAACATTGTCACCCTGCTCACTATCGACATGGCGGCAATGGCGGCATCACAATATCGGGCAGCAGCAATATTCATGAGTATGACGGAAATGCACGCAAGCCCTTGGCGAGATAGCGACGGTGAACCGCCATACACTATCTCTCTGACATATAGCCAACGGAACGAGAACCGGTGGAAATCAATATGTATGTTGCCCCTGCGACTACACATTATATATAATAAGACAGCGCTGACTGCCTGCCCCACAACTGTTGCCAACGCCGCTCCACGCAAGCCCATTGAGCAGCCGAAGATAAGCAGAGGGTCGAGCAATACATTAAGCACAACACCGCTCACTATGCCCCACATAGCGTAACGCGTGTTACCCTGCATGCGCAACTGGCTGTTAAGCGTGAAAGAAGCTATCTGAAATGGGGCGCCAAGCAATATTATAGACATATATTGCTCGGTAAAAGGAAGAACAGAAGCCGTGCTGCCAAGCCATAACGACAGTGGGCGCAACACGGCAAAGCCCAACACGCAAATCACAACACCTGCCAACAAGGCATACACCAATCCCGTGACAGCCATTGCTGCCGCTTCATCATTCCGGCGGGCACCAAGCTTGCGCGACATGTAGCTGCCGCTTCCATGGCCGAAGAACGAGCCTATGGCCTGAACTAGGCACATCAAAGAGAATACGATGCCTACGGCTGCCGTAGACTGCGTGTTGAGCTGTCCAACAAAATAAGTGTCAACGATATTATACAAGCATGTCACAAGCATGGAGATAACCGCCGGCACAGCCATCTTAAGGATGACACGCGACACGGGAGCTTGTGTGAGAAACTGATAATTATCGTCTGGCTTCATTTCTTTCTTCTAATCTTTCAGAGAATACACTATAGTTGTCACGACTCTCACCTTCTTTATATATGGCGTGCTCTGGTCGCGGTCCTCGATAGAGAACTGGCCTTGGTCGGCCGATACTATCTTGTTGAGCTTACTCTTGGAGTTCTTTGCAAACTGGGCGGCTGTTTTCTCAGCATTTTCTATGGCTTCCTCCATCATCTTTGGCTTCATCTGACGGAACGACACATACTCATACTTTATCTGGTTCTCGTAGCCGCCGTCGACTATAGCCACCCCCTCCTTGAGAAGCTCACCCTGACGAGCTATTATTGAACGCACAAGTTTCACGTTACGCGATGTGACGGTGATGACCGACGTGATGTTGTAGCGGTACATCCGGCGATTGTCGCTGTACTGGTCGGCGTTTTGGTCAATCACGCTCGGGGCGTTGACGCTAATCTCGCCCGGCTTTATACCGTTGGCAATGAGAAAATGCTTAATCTTGGCCTGTGTATTGCCGAGGCGAGTGTAGAGTTCGGGCAACTCATTGCCAAGCTCCTTTGACACTATAGGCCATGTCACCTTGTCGGCGTCAACCTCCTTCTCAGCCAATCCTTTCACCGCTACCTTGCGGTCCTTGTTGGCAAAATTGTCAATGCCACCCTTGATACAGAAACCAAGGACAACGATGCTCAACGCTATCAGCGCAGCACACCAAAGATATTTGTTACTCATACAATTAGGGGTATTTAATGATTGTTTT
>CALBYK010000337.1 GCA_937889855.1 uncultured Prevotella sp. | reverse complement strand
TGCGGTCGACATAACGGTTGGCGTTGTTTGCCTGTGCATAGACCATCTGCGGGTCGTGGTCGCTGAGCTTACTGGCTGTAATGTCAAACATATAGCGTTTCTTTGTCTGATACATAGCCTCCACTTCACCATACCACTTGTCCAGGAATCCAGGTTTCACCTGTATGTCGAGCACCTGGTCTTCCTCGCCGTCGTCGCTGCCCGTGTGTCGAGAGAGTTCCGACTTGCGGTCATAAAGCTTCAGTTTCTTTGCCACATCAGCCGGCAGCTGGTCTATTATCTGGTCGCCTCCAAAAAGATTCTTGCCGTTCATCATAAGGCGTATGGGCTTGTCGTTCCAATAGAGCTTGCCGTCGCGGTTCTGCACACCAGGAAGTTTCTTTATCAGCTCGTCAAGGCGCGCTCCGTCCTTCAGCTTAAACGCTTCGGGATTGAACACGATGGTGTCGCCCGACATGGTGATGCGCGGCACCTTAGCCGTCACCTCCACTTCATGAAGCATCAGAGCAGTAGGCTGCAAACGTATCGTGCCAAGGTCGGTGGTGTCGTTTACCTCCTCGCCGTAGGAATAGTCGACCTTGCGCGATATGCGGTAGCCAATCATGCTGAACTTGAACATGATGCGTCCCTCCCATCGGTTCGTAAGGTAAAAGCAGCCGGTGCTGTCGGTCTCTGCCGAACATTGCATCGACCATCCGGGATGTGGATTTACCTCACTCTGTATGCTCGCGCCGACGATTATCTCACCCGTCTCGGCATTCACAATCTTTCCCTTAAAAGTGTCGGCATGACACACCATCAACTGCACCAAGCAGACAAGGAGCACCAAACATGACTTTTTGATAATGTTTTCCATACAATTGCCAATTATGTGTTATAAATTATTTACTAATACAAATATAACAAAACAATCATGATTTATCCATTATCATTAACACTGTTTAATAAAAAAAATATGGTTCATCCAATATTTCGAGTGACGAACCTTAACTTCTGCGTATTTTCATGGCGGATGACATTGGCATAGACAAGCCATTCACATTACGTTCTACTGCCATTCGTAATCTACAAACTCATAAAAAAAAATTCATAACGATTCGAACAACCAACTTTTAATATATATATTATTGTGAATATGAAGTAAAATATATACTTTTGTATTCATAAAAGCATTTTGAATGAAAGAATTTGTAATATCAGAAGTAAAGGCAGAAACTGCCATTCTCGTTGGCCTCATCACCAAGGAACAGGACGAAGCCAAGACAAAGGAATATCTCGACGAGCTTGAATTTCTCGCGGACACAGCTGGCGCCGTGACCGTAAAGCGGTTTACTCAGCGCGTCGGCGGGCCGAGCCAGGTCACTTACGTCGGGTCGGGCAAGCTTGAGGAGATACGCCAATACATCAAGGCAGAGGAGGACGCTGAACGTCCCGTTGGCATGGTCATATTCGACGACGAGCTGTCGGCAAAGCAAATACGCAACATCGAGAAGGAACTGGGCGTGAAGATTCTTGACCGCACATCGCTTATTCTCGACATATTCGCAATGCGTGCACAGACGGCTGCCGCCAAGACCCAAGTGGAGCTGGCACAGTATCGCTACATGTTGCCTCGCCTGCAACGCCTGTGGACGCACCTTGAGCGTCAGGGCGGCGGCTCAGGCTCGGGCGGCGGCAAGGGAAGCGTGGGACTGCGCGGACCTGGCGAGACACAGCTTGAGATGGACCGGCGTATTATCCTCAACCGCATAACACTGCTCAAACAGCGTCTCGTGGAGATTGACAAACAGAAAACTACACAACGCAAAAACCGAGGACGGCTCATACGCGTGGCGCTCGTGGGCTACACCAACGTGGGCAAGTCGACAATCATGAACCTTCTGTCAAAGAGCGAGGTGTTCGCCGAGAACAAACTGTTCGCCACACTTGACACTACCGTGCGCAAGGTAGTGATAGAGAACCTGCCGTTCCTACTTGCCGACACCGTCGGATTCATACGCAAATTGCCTACTGATCTTGTCGACTCGTTCAAGTCTACCCTCGACGAGGTGCGCGAGGCCGACCTGCTGCTGCATGTCGTGGACATATCACACCCCGACTTTGAGGAACAGATAAACGTGGTGGAGAACACGCTGAAGGACCTCGGATGCGCTGACAAGCCATCCATGATTGTGTTCAACAAGATAGACAACTACACTTGGACTGAAAAAGAAGAGGACGACCTCACACCCGCAACCAAGGAGAACATAACGCCCGACGAGCTGCGCCGCACATGGATGGCACGCCTCAACGAGAACTGCCTCTTCATCTCTGCAAAGGAAAAGGAGAATATCGACGAGTTCAGAGAGGTCATATACAAGAAGGTGCGCGAGCTGCACGTACAGAAGTATCCTTACAACGACTTCCTCTACGAAGTTGAGTAATACACAGGTGACGCCGGACTCATGTCTGGCGCAACACAGTAATGAGCGACCCTAACAAAAAAAACATATGGCATACAGAAACTTGACAGACACTGAAATCTCCGTCCTACAGGCCAACAGCTGCTGGGCAGAGGATTGGCAGCACGTGTGCGTGGCCGATGGGTTCATGCCCAACTTCTTCCACCGCGTAATGTTCTACGGTGACATACGCCTTGGGGCATTCGACAAGAATGTGGAGGTGAGCAAGGGATTTTTCAAGCACTCGGGCATTACAGGGGCCACATTGCGCAACACCACAGTCGGCGACAACTGCCTCATTGAGAACATATCTGGATTCATAAACAACTACACTATCGGCAACGACTGCATCATATCCAACATCTGCACAATGGAGACGACGGAGGGCGCAACCTATGGCGAGGGCAACCTCATATCGGTGCTCAACGAGGTGGGCGACGGCAACCTCATAATACACCACGGGCTGACAAGCCAAGTAGCCTCATTCATGGTGAAGCACTTCCATAACCGCCCACTCAAGGATGCAATAAGACGGCTCATACGCGAGGAAATCGAACGCACATCACCGGACACGGCCTACATAGGCAACAGGGTGAAGATTATAAACACTAAGGAGATAACCAACACCATAATATACGACGACTGCGAGATTTCGGGAGCTGCACGGCTGAGCGACTGTACCATAATGAGCAATCCCAACGCTAATGTATATATTGGCACAGGAGTGATTTGCGAGAACTCAATAATCTCGGACGGATCGTCAATCATAAACAGTGTGAAAATGCAAGACTGCTTCGTGGGAGAGGCATGCCAGATAAGCAACGGGTTCACGGCATCAAACAGCGTGTTCTTCGCCAACTCATACATGTCGAACGGTGAGGCATGCGCCGCCTTCTGCGGTCCGTTCACCGCATCACACCACAAGAGCTCACTACTCATCGGAGGAGAGTTCTCGTTCTACAACGCCGGCTCGGCAACCAATTTCTCCAACCATGCCTACAAGATGGGACCTATGCACTACGGCACTCTGGAGCGTGGCTCCAAGACAGCGTCGGGCGCATACATTCTCATGCCGGCTCACATCGGCGCCTTCTCCGTGTGCTTCGGCAAGCTGATGTACCACCCCGACACACGATCGCTGCCGTTCTCTTATCTTATAGCATATGGCGACACCATGTATCTTGTACCAGGACGCAACCTCACTACTGTCGGTCTATACCGCGACATACGCAAGTGGCCCAAACGTGACATG
This sequence comes from uncultured Prevotella sp., assembly GCA_937889855.1. Classification (GTDB taxonomy): domain Bacteria; phylum Bacteroidota; class Bacteroidia; order Bacteroidales; family Bacteroidaceae; genus Prevotella. The sequence continues at coordinate 4,948 of CALBYK010000337.1, read as the reverse complement.
CGCCCGGAGGGAGCACGCAAGAGCATCGTCAACTTCGACTGGCTGTCACCGTTCACCGTGGGAGAGATCCTGCGAGGGAAAAAGATTCTCGAGAACCTGCGCGAAGCTTCCGGCGAGGATGTGTCAACATACAACTATCATGAATATGTAATCAAGAACTCATCGCTACGAAAGGGTATAAAGTATTACGACATAGCCCTGCGCATATACATGGGGGCCGTACTTAAACGACACGCTCCTGTAGAACCAACCTGCAACGAGGGTACAGGTACATGGACCGACCTCTCCGGACTGCTCCTGCCGACATCAGAGGAGGAACGAATCATCAACGACATCATATCCGGCGAGATTGAGACTACACAGGGACTCACCGAACGATTCGAGGAGATAGACCGCAAATACTCCGAATATCGCTGGGCATGGTCGTACCGCATGATAATGGACTACTACGGCTTCGACTCACTTACCGAGGAGAATGTGGAACGCGTTAAACGCGACTACGTTGAAGCACGACGCGCATGGATAAGCGAGATAAAGAAGGATGCAGCAAAGGAATACAGACTGGGCGATGTCGAGGAGGATGTGTACAACAACTTCAACGAACAACTCGACCGCGAGGTTGACTTCGAAAACCAAAAACTGTACATGTAGCCACATTTGACAATTGACAAATGCCTATTGTTAAGGGTGCCGGTTTTGGACAACATTCCAAAACCGGCACCCTTAAGTGTTTTGCCTCGCTCAAAAAAATACCATACAATATCTATAATAAAAACACAAAACACGCGTTATATATTTTGTAATATTACAAGAACACAACATTCAGAACAATAAATGATTGACTATATCAAGGGCGAACTGGCTGAGCTTACGCCGGCCCAGGCTGTTGTCGAGGCATACGGTGTGGGATATGCCATGAACATTTCTTTGAACACTTATGAGACTATCCAGGGCAAGAAAGACGTGAAACTGTATGTGCACGAGAGTCTTGTCACAGGAGGACGTGACGACAGCTACACATTCTTTGGCTTCGCCACCAAACAGGAACGCGAGCTATACCGTCTGCTCATCACCGTGTCGGGCGTTGGAGCCAACACCGCACGCATGATTCTTTCGTCGGCATCGCCAGCCGAACTGGCAGGAGCCATATCCTCCGGCAACGAGCGGCTGCTGAAAGGAGTCAAGGGCATCGGTCTGAAAATAGCGCAACGCATCATCGTTGACCTGAAGGACAAGATTCTCTCGCTCGGCATTGCCCAGGAAGTGGCTGCCGGAACTGCAGCCGACTCAACCATACCGGCAGACATACGCGACGAGGCGGTTGCCGCCCTCACCATGCTCGGATTCTCTCCAGCCCCATCGGCAAAGGTTGTCTCCTCAATTCTGTCTGACGACCCGTCGCTGCCGGTTGAGCAGGTAGTGAAACTCGCATTGAAGCAAATAAAATAAACGACTAAGGTGACAGACAACTTTACAAGTGCCAGTTTTTATGGTTTTTGTACTCTCTCTTAATTAGCTATTATTTTGAATTTATCGAATATCATATCACGCTTTACAAGTCGAGCGGCCTCTGCACGCACACTTGTCGTCATGCTTGTCATGGCGACTGTGGCAGCATACGCCATAACCCAAAATCCTCTGCGGCAACGGCGACAGCAGGCCGAGCAAATGAAGACCGGCAACAAGAGCAAGGACGGCAACCCGGCAAAGAAGGACACTATGTCCATCAAAGCACAGCCAATACTGTCTGACGACGACTCCATTCCCGACTCACTGCTGCATCCACGATGGCGCATACAGCGCACACTGCCTATAACACTCAACGACCTATCGCAGGGCGCTGCCGACCTCAAACGCCCCGACAACCTGAAGCAGGAGGTAGAGTACAACGACTCGCTCGACCGCTATGTAATAGGCTCCAAGATAAGCGACTCCTACATCAACGCACCAGTGATGATGACGTCGCAGGAGTACCTGAAATGGAGCGAGAAACAGATGATGCAGAACTTCTTCCGCAAGAAGAACGACGAGATATACCAGGCGAAAGGCAAGGAGAAGTTCGACTTCACCGACATGCATTTCGACCTTGGACCGGCAGAGAAGATTTTCGGCCCCAGTGGAGTGCGCATCAAGACACAGGGTACGGCCGAGCTGAAATTCGGAGCGACAATGAAGAACATCGACAACCCGTCACTGCCCGTACGCAACCGCAAGACAACAACGATGGACTTTGACGAGAAGGTGAACCTCAACCTCAACGGACGAGTAGGCGACAAGGTGAACATGAACCTTAACTACAACACAGACGCGACATTCGACTTCGACGCTCAAAGCCTCAAGCTGAAATATGATGGCAAAGAGGACGAGATAGTGAAACTTGTAGAGGCCGGCAACGTGTCGTTCCCGTCAAACTCGTCGCTGATAAAGGGAGCCTCGTCACTCTTCGGCCTTCGCACCGACCTGCAGTTTGGCAAGCTCAAGCTGCAGCTCGTTGCATCGCAAAAGAAATCGTCAACAAAAAGCGTGTCGTCAAAAGGCGGAAAACAGTTCACACCATTCGAAATCGACGCCGCCAACTATGAGGACAACCGCCACTTCTTCCTCTCACAGTATTTCCGCAACCACTACGACGAGGCAATGCGCTCACTACCCAACCTCACGTCTGGGGTGAAGATAAACAGAGTGGAGATATGGGTGACCAACAAGACAGGCACAACGGCCAACACACGCAACGTCATTGCCCTCACCGACCTGGGCGAGAACGCCCACGTGTCTAACTCGGCGTGGAGCACAACCGGACAACCCGTACCGTCAAACGCCGCCAATACCGAGTACTCTGCCATGACATCACAGTATGCCGCGGCACGCAACATTGACGAGACATCAACCGTGCTTGACGGCATACCGGGATTCAACGGCGGCAGCGACTACGAGAAGCTGGAGAAGGCACGACTGCTCAGTTCATCGGAATATACCGTAAACACATCGCTTGGCTACGTGTCGCTAAAGACACAACTGCAAACCGACCAGGTGCTTGCTATTGCCTACGAGTATACCTACGGCGGCGTTACCTACCAGGTGGGCGAGTTCGCCAACGACATCACGGACGTGTCGCAGGCACTCTTCGTAAAGTCGCTTAAGAACACATCAAACAACCCACAACAAGGCAACTGGGGACTGATGATGAAGAATGTATATTACCTCGCCTCTTCTGTAGAGAAAGAGAAGTTTCGACTCGACGTGAAGTTCCAAAGCGACACGGCTGGCGTATACCTTACTTATATACCCGAGCCTCAGGTGAAGGACCAGACAATCATCAAACTTCTCGGAGCCGACCGACTCGACAACAACAACAAGGCGCACTCTAACGGATACTTCGACTATGTTGAAGGCTACACCGTGAGCAACGGCCGTGTGTTCTTCCCGGTGGCAGAGCCTTTCGGCAAATACATGTACAACTACCTCATAGGCAAGGGCGTATCGGCTGAACAAGCATCCAAATACGCCTTTACCGAACTGTACGACTCCACAAAGACCGTGGCAAAACAGATTGCCGAGAAGGACAAGTATGTGCTCATGGGACAGTTCCGCGGAACGTCAGCCAACGTCATACAGACTGGCTCCTACAACATCCCGCAAGGCTCTGTCGTAGTTACGGCTGGCGGCATAACACTTGCAGAGGGCACCGACTACTCGGTCGACTATTCGGCAGGCGAGGTGACTATCCTCAACCAAAGCATCATCGACGCCGGAACGCAGGTCAACGTGTCGCTCGAAAGCAACACCGACTACGCACAGGAGCGAAAGACCATGTTCGGAATGAACTGGGAATACGACTTCTCCAAAAACTTCCAGCTATCGGGTACAATACAGCATCTTTCCGAGCAAGCCCTAACAAACAAGGTGAACATGGGCTCAGAGCCATTAAACAACACACTGTGGGGACTCAACATAAACTGGAAGAAGGAGAGCCAATGGCTCACCAACATGCTCGACAAGATTCCATTCCTGCATCTCACGCAGCCATCACAAATATCGTTCACAGGAGAGTTCGCACAACTCATAGCCGGACAGAGCCACGGCACGCAGGACAACGCTTCCTACATAGACGACTTTGAGGAGGCCAAGAACACCATTGACGTCGGGACACCATCGTCATGGATAATCTCATCAGTGCCGTCAATGTTCCCCGAGTCAAGCGACAAGACAACACTGCGCTCCGGCTTCAACCGCTCACGGCTCGCATGGTACTACATAGACCCGCTGTTCACGCGCCGCTCCTCATCACTCACACCTGGGCTCATCAAGAGCGACCTCGCACAACTCAGCAACCACTATGTACGCGAAATCTACATGAGTGAGCTGTTCCCCAACCGCGACCAAAGCCAGTACAACGGCTCAACGTCAACCATCAACGTGCTCAACCTCGCCTACTACCCCAACGAGCGCGGCCCGTACAACTTCAACCCCGACCTCAACGCCGACGGCACGCTCAACCATCCCGAACAGCACTGGGGTGGAATGATGCGCAAGCTTGACACCAACGACTTCGAGGCTGCAAACATCGAATACGTTGAATTCTGGATGCTCGACCCGTTCATCTACACCAGGGAGGAAGGCAAGGCCGAAGACTATGGAGGCGACCTGTACCTCAACCTCGGTGAGATGAACGAAGACGTTCTGCGCGACGGAAAGAAGTTCTACGAAAGTGGCATGCCAGTCGACGGCTCGCAGAGTTTCACCACAACACAGTGGGGCAAGGTGCCAAACCAAGCCACCGTAACTTACGCCTTCGCCACCACAAAGGGCTCGCGCGCGCTTCAAGACGTGGGCTTCAACGGACTCAATGACGAGGAGGAGCAGAAGTGGGAGTCATACCAGGACTTCCTCACAGAGATACAAGGCAAAGTGAATCCTGCCGTATGGGACTCAATATGGGCTGACCCCG
>CALBYK010000336.1 GCA_937889855.1 uncultured Prevotella sp. | reverse complement strand
CCGTCCTGGAGGATTCGAAGGGAGCTGGCCGTATGAGACTTGCCCATGTCTTTTCAAAAGCGAGTGCAAAGATAATCATTATGTTTGAAAACACAAAATATTTCAGGGATAAACATTACTTATTTAACATTCATTTATAGATTATCCTCTCCGGAAACAGCTACATTCTCCCAATTCTGTTACAAATGCCTTGTAATGGCATTACCACTGCTTGGTAATAGCACTACCATAGCCTTGTAGCAACGCTACCATTGATTTGTAACGACACTACTATTGCTTTGCGGTAATGCTTTGTATGTAGTATTCGACGGAGGCAAGGTGCCTCCGCTTTCAGTTTGGGTGGTATTTTGAGGCTCACAATCGTTGAAAAAAGCTAATATTTGCCCTATCATTATACGTATACGGGAAAAAAGTTGTAAGTTTGCACTCGTTTTATAAAACATACACATTATTTAATGATAAGAATTGAAAACTTCATTCAGCTAAAGGCATTTGCACGACAGGACGCTCTCCTGCTTTCACTCCTTTGGATTGTAAGCTTCGCATGCATGACAATGATGCCGGCAGGGGCACTTGGAAACCTGCTCGCGCTTGCAACACCTTTTCTTATAGCATGGCGACTGTCAAAGTTCCGCGACCAGGCGCTCGACGGGCACATTTCATTCCGTCGTGCCTTTGCCTACAGTGCCTACACATTCTTCTACGCATCACTCGTGTTCGCGCTCGCACAGTTTGTCTATTTCCGCTTTCTCGACCACGGCACGTTCGCCGATCTTGTTGCCGGGAGCATGAAGCTGCTTACGCCGGTCTACGAGCAGAATGGACTATCGAAAACGGAGATAAGCCAGACCATCAGCCAGATAACAATGCTTACACCCATTGAATGGTCGTTCGTTTTTATGATGCAGAACTTCGTTATAGGCGTGATAGCGAGCCTGCCGATTGCGGCTGTCTGCATGAGGAAGACGAAATGACGTATTGAAAAACGACACAATATAGACAACAATGGACAACGTTGTCTATATTGCCCCTATTGCCGTTTATATTAAATTAATTCTGATTAGTTACTTAACAATATACAGAGATGGACATAACTGTCATAGTACCACTATACAACGAGGAAGAATCGTTGCCTGAACTCTGCGCATGGATTGAGCGCGTAATGAAAGAGAACAATTTCACGTTTGAGGTGATTTTCGTCAACGACGGCTCCACCGACCACTCATGGGACGTAATAGAGAACCTCGCAAAGAAGTCGCCGTACGTTAAGGGTATCAAGTTTCGCCGCAACTACGGCAAGAGCCCTGCGCTATACTGCGGATTCAAGGAAGCACAGGGCGACGTGGTAATCACCATGGACGCCGACCTGCAGGACTCGCCCGACGAGATTCCCGCCCTCTACCGCATGATTGTGGACGATGGCTACGACCTCGTGTCTGGCTACAAGCAGAACCGCAAGCAGGGCGACCCGCTCTCAAAGACCATACCTACGAAGCTGTTTAACGCCACGGCACGCAAGGTGAGCGGCATACACAATCTGCACGACTTCAACTGCGGTCTTAAGTCATACCGCCGCGACGTGGTGAAGAACATCGAGGTGTACGGCGAGATGCACCGCTACATACCCTACCTCGCCAAGAACGCCGGCTTCGACAAGATTGGCGAGAAACCCGTCCATCATCAGGCACGAAAGTACGGCAGGTCGAAGTTCATGGGTTGGAACCGCTTCTTCAACGGCTATCTCGACCTCATCACGCTGTGGTTTCTCTCAAGCTTCGGCAAGAAGCCCATGCACGTGTTCGGGTTTCTCGGCACACTGATGTTCTTCATAGGGTTCGTGTCGGCTCTCGCGCTCGGTGCGGACAAACTTTGGTGCCTGTCGCAGGGCATACCGCAGCGGCTTGTCACCGACTCGCCCTATTTCTACATCGCTCTTACGATGATGATGATAGGAACACAGTTCTTCCTTGCCGGATTCATCGGCGACCTCGTGAGCCGCTCGTCGCAAAACCGCAACGACTACCAGATAGAGAAGACCATAAAGTGTGACGCAAGCAAGATACACGACTAACGACATCAACCGTAAAAATGCTAAAATTCGCAAAGATATCCATAGTTTCCGCTGTTGCCACTATCTTGACAGCGGCATGCTCATCGGTTGACTGCCCACTGAACAACCGCGTATATGCAAAATTCCGGTTTGCTGGAACTGTTGCCCAGTTGGAGGACACGCTGACTGTGTCGACGCCACGCACCATAGACAACGTGGAGGAGGACACAGTGCTCGTCAACAGGCTCACCAATGCCGACAGCCTCTCACTGCCAATGAGCTATGCCAGAAACGAGGACATGTACTTCTTCTCCATAACCCAACGCGGGACAGGACTGCAAACCGTGGACACTGTGTGGGTAGACAAGGAGAACAATCCGCACTTTGAGTCGGTTGACTGCAACCCGGCCTTTTTCCATACCATCAATGGCGTAAAGTTCACGCAACATGCCATAGACGACATAAAAGTTAACAACAATAAGGTAACATACAATGACGCAAAAGCGCATTTCCTCATTTATCTCAAAGACCGCGGCAATTAGCCTGGTTGCGCTCGTATGCGCTACGGCTGCCAATGCACAAGGCAATATGCCCAAACAAAATGGCGGCAAAACCATGACAGGCAAGGCGGCAAAACTTGACGACATAACCGACACAATACCCCTGCTGCGTGGCGTGGCTGTATCGGTTGATGCCGTAGGACTGGCGCAGAAGGCGTTCAGCGACTACGGACAGTATGAGGCCTCACTACGCATAAACCTCAAGGACAAGTACTTCCCCGTTGTGGAGCTGGGATATGGCTCAGCCGACGCCAACGACCCCACAACAAACCTATCCTACAAAACGTCAGCACCATACGGACGCATTGGCGTTGACTTCAACATCGCCAAAAACAAGCACGACGACTACCGCATCTATGCCGGACTGCGCTATGCCATGACCTACTACAAGTTTGACGTGACAGGGCATGGCGTCAAGGACCCCGTGTGGGGTGACGACGTGAAATACGAGGCACATGACGTCAAGGCCAACTATCATTGGCTTGAGGGAGTGTTTGGCGTGGACGCAAAGATAGCCGGACCACTGCGCCTGGGATGGAGCGTGCGCTACAGGAGACGTGTAGCCAGCGGCAACGGCGACATCGGCAACACATGGTATGTGCCTGGATACGGCAAGCAGGGCAGCTCTCGGATTGGGGGCTCCTTCAACATCATCTTTGAACTATAACATAAATTGACATGAAAAAGAAACTCTACTGGCAAATCCCCTTTCTGCTCTTCCTCATAATCGGCACCGTCTTTATTGTGAGGCAGCAGCGCAGCACACCATACCAGCACGATGAGGGACAGGTGTTCGGCACTTTCTACCATATCACTTACCAAAACGACTCGTCCATAAACAACGCCATTCTCGCAGAGTTGGCAAAGGTGGACAGCGCACTGTCGATGTTTAACAGGGAGTCGATAATCTCGCGCATAAACCAAGGCGAGAACCCTGAAACAAATAATATGTTCAACTCGGTGTTCAAGCTGGCGGAGCAGGTGTCCGACAACACCGGTGGAGCTTTCGACATAACAGTGGCTCCGCTCGTTAACGTGTGGGGGTTCGGCTTCAAGACGGGAAACCCGCCGACAAAAGCGGTGATTGACTCGCTCAGGACTATCGTGGGCTACAAGAAGGTGGCGCTCGACAACAACCACATAATAAAGAAAGACCCACGCGTGATGCTCGACTGCAGCGCAATAGCCAAAGGCTACGGATGCGACGTGGTGGCACAGATGCTCGAACGGCACGGCATAAAGAACTATATGGTGGAGATTGGCGGAGAGGTGGTTACACATGGCATATCCGAAAAGCGGCTGCCATGGAAGATTGGCGTGACAAAACCCACCGACGACTCGCTCGCCGTTGACAAGGAACTGCAGACCATTCTCAACGTCAAGGACATGGCTATGGCAACAAGCGGCAACTACCGCAACTTCTACTACAAAAACGGCAAGAAATACGCGCACACCATCGACCCTAAGACAGGATACCCCGTACAGCACAACATCCTCTCCGCCACAGTGCTTGCAAAGCGTTGCGCCGAAGCCGACGCATACGCCACGTCTTTCATGGTGATGGGGCTGGAGAAGACAAAGGAGGTGCTCAAGAAACAGCCTGAGCTGATGGCGTATCTCATATATGCCGACCACAAGGGCAACATGCAGGTGTGGTACTCGCCAAGCATGAAAGACAAAATACTAAAATAGAAAGAAACGCACATCACAGGCTATGGATTTCTACGACAAGCTTGTTGCCACGCCTTTGTTCCAGGGACTCAGCAACAGTGAACTGATGCAGATTATCGGACAGACAAAATTCGCTTTCTGCACGTTTGAGGCACAACACATCATACGCGACGAAGGAGAGCCATGCGGAAGCATGGCTTTTCTTTTGGACGGCAGCGCCAAGGTGATGTCCTTCTCCGATGACCATGGCTATTCGGTGGAAGAGACATTGAGGGCGCCATATGTCATACAGCCAGAAAGGCTCTTCGGACTAACCCAACGCTACACGCGCCGCTTTGTGGCAGCCTCACAATGCCACATCATGGAGCTGGGCAAGAACGATGTGATGCGCCTGTCCGACGAGTTCATTATCTTTCGGATAAACCTGCTGAACGTGCTGTCAACAGTGTCGCAAAAGGCCGACAGGAACGCATGGAAACCAATGCCTGACGACGCGTATGGAAGAATTGCAAGATTCTTCAAAAGCCACAGCACAACACCGGCAGGAAAGAAAACGATAAGGATAAAGATGACACGGCTTGCGCAGGAAATAGGACTTGGACGTCTTGCCGTGTCGAAAGAGCTGAACTACATGAAGGAAAAAGGGTTGCTCGAGTTCAGCCGTGGAATAATCACCCTTCCAGCTATTGAAAGACTATAAAAAGGCAACAATGAAATGGCTTCTTATGCAGCAAGTTGATTTGTCGGGACGTGCGCTATCAATCGGCATAGCGACAATATGTAGGAGGGTATGGCATCCATGCCATACCCACTCTGCAATATTAAGTAAGCCTTTTTTTATTGCTCGTCAAACTCCGAGAGGTCAACAAACTTTCCGCGTGCCTTGCGGTCTGCAATGGCCTTAGCAAGACGCTTGCGGCGTTCGGGAGCAATCCACTGGCGTGCAAACACGTTAGGTATGGCGACACCAAGCGAGATACACATGATGGTGATGGCCGAACCCATGCCGAATTTCACGGCGTTGGTCAACTCACCAACGACACCGTTGAGTTCAATCAAAGCCACAAGAGCGCGGTACATCAGCACACCAGGCACCATAGGAATGACGCTCGGAATGGACAACACGTGGTGGGGAACATGGAACCAGTGCACAGCCTTCACGCAAATGAGCGAGATAAGAGCACTGCCTGCCAACGAGCCTATAGCCAAGCCCATGTCAAGGCCAATGTTGTTGTTCGACGGACCGAGGTTGACAAAGTTACGCGTGCACACTGCTATTATGCCACCAATAGCCACAACCCACAGCAGACGGCGCTGAATGTTGAAAATCATGGAGAAGCCCATCGCCGAGATGGCGGCTGCAGCAGCGTAGCTCAAGTAGTTGTTGTGTGGAATCATCGGTATGGTGTAGAACTGCGTCAGGTCAAAATGCGATATCTTCAGGAAGAACGCTATGCCGAACGACATCGCCACAATCATGAGGAACGTGTTGATGGCACGCGTCAGGCCCACCTGTATGTAATTGTCGAGCATGTCGTCAACAAAGTTTATCAGCGGCACGCCAGGCACGATGAACAGAGCACATGCAAGTAGCGGGTGGAGTGGGGTGGTTGTCCAAGAGGACGGGAGCCACATCGTGAGGTAGGCAAGCAGTGTGGCGACAAAAGCTGCCACGGCAATGCCCATATAGTTGTTGAATCCCTTGCGCAACAACCAGCCGCGAAGGTACATGCCGACAGCGGCAGCAAACGAAGCGTAGAAGAAGGCTGTCCAGTCGCATCCAAACTGAATACAGAAGCCACCACACGCAAAGCCCGTACCTATGGCTACTTGCACGGGGGTGTAGTTGCGAGGACGTCGTGCTATCTGCTCTAATTCCTCTGCATATTGTTCAATACTATAATCTTCGCGTATGGCTTTCCACGACAACTTGCTTATGAGCGAAATGGTTGTCATGTTTATACCATGCTTATCGCAACGTTGGAACTTGGTGAACGAGTGTTCGTCATCGCTGAGGTTTACCATCAGCATATTGTACTGCACATAGATGTGTAGATGCTCTTCAGGCAGTCCTAAGAAAGCCGCAACGCGGTTCATGTTTCTTACGATACGATTGGTATCGGCTGCACTTTCTACCAATAGCTGGCCTGTGCGCAAAAGTAAATCGAGCTTATGACGTATCAATTGCTCCCTTGTCAGTTCGGTGTTGTCTGTCATTTATTTGTTGTTTGTTATGTTTTTCCTACTAAATTGCAAAAGTACAAAAAAAAAGTGAAAGTCTTTGTAAATGAGTGTGCTACTCACTGCTTAAGAGATATTTAATGCTATATAAGCGCAAAGTTGATGAATGAAGTTGATAAATATGGATTTTTATAACTACTTTTGCAACGAACTATTAATTGTAAATCAACAAACGCTATTATGGATTCTGCAGAACTCTTTCGTTGGATACTTGAGAACCTTGACTATTGGGTGGTAACCATCTTTATGGCTATTGAAAGTTCGTTCGTACCTTTTCCGTCGGAGGTAGTAGTGCCTCCCGCAGCCTGGAAAGCCATGGACCCAACGAGTGGGATGAACATTGTTTTAGTGGTGATATTTGCCACCATTGGTGCCGATTTAGGCGGACTTATTAACTACTTTTTAGCTAAGTGGCTAGGGCGTCCCATCATATACAAGTTTGCCGATAGCCGCTTGGGGCACATGTGTCTTATCGATCGCGAGAGCGTTGAAAAGGCCGAAGAGTTTTTCCGTAAACACGGTGCTACCTCCACTTTCTTTGGCAGATTGGTGCCCGCCGTGCGCCAACTCATAAGCATACCAGCGGGATTGGCTGGCATGAACTTGGGCAAATTCTTGCTCTATACCACATTGGGTGCTGGCGTATGGAACTCTGTTTTAGCACTACTTGGTTGGGGCATATTCCGCTACACCGACCTCAAAACAACCAACGATGTTTACCTACTTGCCTCAAAATATAGCCACGAAATAGGCTACATTCTTTTAGCTCTTGCCGTTGTAATTGTGGCTTTCCTTGCTTATAAAGGATTGAAAAAGAAAAAGTAAACCGACCCATATAATTGAGGTTGACAACTATGAGTCTTTTTAAAAGAAAAATATATATAGCTTGCGCTCTGTCTGTGCTTTGCTGCATGGGCAGGGCGCAAGTGGTTATTGATTGCGACAGTGCTCTTCATCAGTCCGAAACTTGCTGCGAAGTGCCAAAACCAGCCCTCAATTGTGCTACCACCACAAATTGCTTACCCCAAAAAGTCACTACGCGCCAATGGTTATGGGGCATTGGTAGGAGTAGTTTGCTCGACACTTACTTGTCGCCACTCACCTACACTGGCACCAATTTTTCCCTACTCTATCGCACCGAACGACCTGCTCATTGGGGCAAGGAAAAGGTAAGCGTAAAGAGCCACTACAGCCTACACACATGTTATGCAAAGTCGCCTACCGACGACGGAAAGGCTTTCGACGTTGAGATGTCTGCGCTTGGCGGATGTCACTACAACTGGCATTTCGCTGCTTGGCGCGTAGCCTTGGGCGGACTGGTTGAGGGTTCGGGAGGCTTTACTTACAACACACGCAATGGCAACAACCCTGCACAAGCCCGCATAGGTGCATCTTTTTTAGCCTCAACCATCGTAAGCTACCAATTTAATTTCTTTAAACGTAAAGCCACTGCAAGCCTTGAGATGAACGCACAGATAATGGGAGTTCAGTTCTCACCAACCTATGGGCAGTCGTACTATGAGATATTTTCTTTAGGACATACAAGTGGCATTATCCACTTTACCCACCCCGCCAATTGTCCCACAGAACAGCTACTTGCCACCCTTACCCTACCCATTAAGCGTGCCAATATTACAGTGGGCTATATGGCCGACATTAGGCAGAGTAAGCTGGGAGGGCTCAAGCGTCATGCTTGGCGAAATAGTTTTATGATAGGTTATACACGTCAATTCAAACGTTTATGATGAGATTTCTATACGTACTGATTAGCTTGCTGCTTACGTTATCGCTCAGTTCGTGCGTTACCGAAGAGGTTGAATCAAACACCAAATTAGGCAACTTTAATGCCTTGTGGTCCACGCTCGACCAGCACTATTGCTTTTTCGACTACAAGGCACAACACTATGGACTTGACTGGCAAAAGGTGCGCGAGCAATACAAGCCTATGGTATCCGAAAAGATGAGCAACTACCAATTGTTCGAAGTGCTTTCGGCCATGACATACGAACTAAAAGATGGTCACGTTAATCTGAGCGCATCGCACAATGTGAGTAGATACGGCGATTGGTACGACAACTACCCAACGAACCAAAGCG
>CALBYK010000335.1 GCA_937889855.1 uncultured Prevotella sp. | reverse complement strand
GTTTCTCGAAAGGCGTGATGATTCCCTACCGCGCTCTGTGGAGCAACTACGACTTTGCCGAGCAGGTACTCGGAAAAATAGTGAAGAAAGGAGCCAACGTCATCAGCATATTGCCAATGGCTCATATGTACGGCATGGCCTTCGAGTTCATCTTCGAGTTCCTACACGGATGCCACGTGTTCTACCTCACGCGTGTACCATCGCCTGCCATCATCGCAGCCGCATTTGCCGAGGTCAAACCTGCTGTCATCATCGCCGTACCGCTCGTTATTGAAAAAATCATACGCAAAAAGGTATTCCCGAAGATACAGAACAACCGTATGCGCCTGCTTCTCAACATGCCTATCGTCAGCAAGAAGGTAAACCAGAAGATAAAGGAACAGGTGGTCAACGCCTTCGGCGGCAACTTCTACGAGATTATCATCGGCGGGGCTGCCTTCAATCAGGAGGTGGAGCAATTCCTTGGGCGCATCGACTTCCCCTACACCGTAGGCTACGGCGCTACAGAGTGTGCCCCTATCATCTGCTATGCCGACTACAAGGAGTTCGCCCCAGGCTCGTGCGGCAAGCCCGTTGTGCACATGGAGGTGAAAATCGACTCGCCTGACCCAGAGAACGTGCCTGGCGAGATTCTCGCACGTGGCTTGAATGTGATGCTCGGCTACTACAAGAACGAGGAGGCGACGGCACAGACTCTCGACTCAGAAGGCTGGTATCACACCGGCGACCTCGGACTGATGGACAGCGAAGGTAATGTGTATATCAAGGGACGCTCAAAGAATATGCTTCTTGGAGCATCTGGACAAAACATCTACCCCGAGGAGATAGAAGACAGGCTCAACTCGCTGGCTATGGTAAATGAATGCGTGGTGGTACAACGTGGAGAGAAACTCGTGGGACTGGTTCACCCCGACTTTGACGAGGCTGCCACTATGCGTCTCAACGACTCCGACCTGGAGAAGATAATGGAACAGAACCGCCAGGAACTCAATGCCACACAGCCGCCTTACTGCCGCCTGTCGGCTATTGAAATCGTGAAAGAAGAATTTGAGAAGACACCAAAAAAGAGTATCAAGCGATACCTTTATAAATAGATACAGAAAAGTCCATTGTGCACCACTGCCGCACAATGGACTTTTTTTATATCAAATTCTTTAATACAATATATAAAATAACAAAAGTAAGAAATAATAATGGCAGTTTATGAAATAATGGCGGTTTATGAAAAATATGATACTTATGTTTTCGCACAATAATTGTATCTTTGCAAACATAAAAAGGCATTACCTATATGAAAACAAAAAACATCTGTTATGCTCCTGTACTTGCTCTCGCTTTGTCGCTCTTTGCCACATCCTACCTCCATGCACAGCAACTGTCGCATACAGGCAAGCTCGCTGTCATAGGCGACTCCTACGTAGAGAACCACAAACGGCCATATACCGAGACCTGGCACTACCTCATGGCGCAGCGACTGGGGCTCGACTATCAGAACGTTGGCAAGAACGGCAGCAGCGTGGCTTTCGACCGCACGAAGGAGTGGTGCGGGCAGTCACTACTGCAACGCTACCGGCAGATTGATGCCAGTGCCGACTATGTGCTCATCATTGGCGGACACAACGATGCCGACAAGTGCAAGGACAACCGCGACTCGCTCCGTATGTTTGCCGACTCCTTGCGCGCACTCGTCAACGGCATACGACAACACTGTCCCAAGGCACACTTGGGATATGTGTCGCCGTGGAACAACGAGCGCGTGGGGTTCAAGCAGGTAGGCAAGATTATACGCAAGGTGTGCCGCGAGATGAACGTACCGCTGCTCGACAACTACCGCAAGGATTGCCCAATACACGTGCGTGATGATGCTTTCCGCAGCCGCTACTTCCAGGCCGTGCGCGACTGGGCACACCTCAATGCCGACGGACATCTGTTGTATCTGCCTACCGGCGAACAATGGTTTCTCGAAAATGTTGCTCCCGAACTGAAGAGCACATTCCGCATCAACTGTGGCTCAGAGGTCAGGGTATGGATAAATCCACAGCATGAGCCAGTAGCAGCCACGGCACTTGACATGCTTGACGGCGATTTGCACACCGTGCTCTCGTCAAGCATTGTTAATGCCAAAGACAGAGACAGTGCTCTCATAACAGTCGACTTCGACCGCTCTCTCCCCTGGGAAGGCTTCACCCTCAAAGTGAGCAACGGAAAATTGCACGTCACTGCCGCCGACTCGCACGGCATGGCTTATGCCCTGCTGCAACTCTCGCGTCTTGTCGGAGTGTCGCCATGGGAATGGTGGGCAGACGCCACGCCCGACCGACGTGCCGGCTTTGCCTTGCCCGATGGCTATACCGACAAGCAACAGCCTACGGTGCCGTTCCGTGGCATATTCATCAACGATGAAGACTGGGGACTCAATCCTTGGGCATACAAGACCTACGAACCGGGACTCGGCAAGGGCATTATCGGTCCGAAGACCACTGCCCGCATCTTCGAGCTTATGCTCCGCTTGCGTGCCAACGCCATGCACGAGGTATCACAGCCGTTCTTCCTCACAAAAGGCAACCGCGAAGTGGCACTGAAATACGGCATCTATGTAGGTGGCTCCCACTGCGAGCCTATGGCTTGCTCGACGGCCGGCGAATGGCCGCGACGCGGCAAGGGCGACTACGACTTTGTTAACAACCGCAAGAATGTGATAGACTTCTGGGAGACACGTATGAAGGAAGTTGGCAAGCAACCTATATTGTATACCATCGGAATGCGTGGCGTACATGATGGTGCCATGAACGGCGCCAAGACGGTGGAGCAGCAGAAGACGGTGCTCGACTCCGTTTTCAAAGTGCAGCGTGCCATGCTCCGCAAATATGTAAATGAAGACATCACCAAGGTGCCGCAGGTGTTCGTGCCATACAAGGAGGTGCTCAACGTGTACAACGCAGGACTGAAGGTGCCCGACGACGTGACGCTCATGTGGTGCGACGACAACTTCGGCTACATACGCCACTTCCCTACCGCCGAGGAGCGCCAACGCAAGGGCGGCAACGCCATCTACTATCACGTGAGCTACTACGGCAAACCGCACGACTACCTGTGGCTCGGCACCTCGTCGCCGGCGCAACTGCAGCAGCAGATGAACCTCGCCTACGACCGTGGCATACAGCATGAGTGGATATTGAACGTAGGCGACATTA
>CALBYK010000334.1 GCA_937889855.1 uncultured Prevotella sp. | reverse complement strand
ATACGAACGGCTTGTTGTAGCCGCGAAATTCCCAGAGCGTGTCTACGGACAACTTGCAGAGAGCCTTAGTGACGATGAGATGAACCGTGTGAGCATCTATGAGTGTGACAATAATGACACATGGGCTCGCGACCATGCTTTTATAACACTCGTGCCTGATTGTCCTGAATCGGATGTGGAAAGTCCGCTTTACTCGTCTGGTGGAAATGCTCAATGCCGCCTGCTCGATTTCCGTTTCAATGGATGGGGCGAGAAGTTCGCTGCCGACAAGGACAACATCATCAACCGCACGTTATATGATAAAGGTGTGTTCCGGGGCGAGCGCGTCGATTATGACGACTTTGTGCTTGAGGGCGGCTCTATAGAGAGCGACGGACGCGGCACGGTGCTCACCACGAGCATGTGTCTGATGGCTCCGCACCGCAACCAGCCAATGTCGCAGGCGGAAGTGGAGCAAGTGCTCAAGGACCGCCTGTGTGCCCGCAAGATTGTGTGGCTCGACCACGGTCAGCTCATTGGCGACGACACCGATGGGCATATTGATACAATCGTGCGCGTGTGTCCCGACAATACCCTTTTATATGTGGGATGCGATGACGACACCGATCCGCAGTATGCCGACCTGAAGGCTCTTGAGAACCAGCTTGGACATGTTGCCGATGCCGACGGCAAGCCCTATCGCTTGCTCAAGCTACCCATGCCAGAAGCCATATATGCCGACGGTGAACGCCTGCCTGCCACATACGCCAATTTCCTTATCCTGAACGGTGCCGTTATAGTGCCTACCTATGCGCAGGAGTCAAACGACGCGCAGGCATTAAGTGTTGTGGCTGAGGCTTTCCCTGGCTATGACATCATAGGTGTCGACTCGCGCGTCATAGTGCGCCAGCATGGTTCTATACATTGCCTGACGATGCAGTATCCAGAAGTAATGTAGGAGGCTATACATTATAAGTTTTATAGATGAAAAACTAATATAAGCGTAATATGAAACTGAAACAGTTAAGGAAATCTTCAATTTCGGCATTTGCCCTTGCGTCAATGTTTTTCATGATGTCGGCCTCAGATGTGGCGGCACAGGAACAGGTGCAGGGTTTTGTCCATGAACAGTCGTCAGAGGATGGCTACGTATGGCCTACAGACCAGCAGGTGCTTACCAAGCTTGACAATTGGCAGGATCTTAAATTTGGTGTCCTGATGCATTGGGGGCTTTACAGCATACCAGGAATAGTTGAGTCATGGAGCATATGTTCTGAGGATGTCGACTGGATATCGCGCAAGCAAAACCTTCCATACGACGACTATAAGAAGTGGTATTGGGGACTAAGTAAGCAGTTCAACCCATCGAGGTTCAATCCTGAGCAGTGGGCAGACATGATGTATGATGCAGGAATGAAGTATATGATTTTCACGACAAAACACCATGACGGTTTCTGTATGTACGACTCGAAGTACACTGACTTTAGCATAGCCAACTCACCTGACTTCAAAAATAACCCAAAGCGCGACATAGCACGCTATGTGTTTGACGCGTTCCGCAAGAAAAATTTCATGATTGGCTGCTACTTCTCAAAGCCCGATTGGCACTGCGAGTGGTTTTGGAATCCTGAGTATGCCACTGCCACGCGACAGATAAACTACAAGAAGGAACGCCATCCGCAATGGTGGCGTAACTATCAGAAATTCACGCAGAACCAGCTTGGTGAACTTACGTCCAATTACGGCAAGCTTGATATTCTTTGGCTTGACGGCGGATGGATTTCGGGTGATGACATCAACCTTGACAGTATACTTGTTGAGGCACGCAAGCGCAATCCTGGACTCATCTCAGTAGACCGCGCAATCCGTGGACGTAACGAAAATTACCAGACTCCTGAGCGTGGCATTCCAGACCACCAGCTGAATTATCCGTGGGAGAGTTGTATCACACTGTCGTGGGATTGGGGATGGACGCCTGACGCTCCTTATAAGTCGGCACAGTGGATAATAAACACGCTTGCTGAGATAACGGCTAAAGGCGGATGCTTTGTGCTTGGTATAGGCCCTGACCGCTACGGACAGTTCGACAAAGCTGTGGCTGACCGTCTGCATGTGGTGGGCGAATGGCTTCGCAAGAACGGCAAGGCAATATACAACACGCGTAACGCCAAGGTGTACCATGACGGTAATGTGTGGTTCACGTCGTCAAAGGATCACAAGACAACATACGCCATCTATGCTTTGCCCGACAAGCAGCAGCTTCCTGCAACTATAGAGTGGACTGGCAATGTGCCAAGGAAGTCGGTAAGACTGCTTGCAAATGGCAAGAATTTGAAATTCAAGAAGAGCAAGGACGGACATGTCACTGTCACGCTGCCTGCCGGAATGAAGCAAGAGAGCGTGGCTATTGAGATAAAGTAAAAACCGTGACCGCAAGTCAATATAAAAAGACATAAAAGGAATGCCAATCATAGAAATAACGTCGCTGGATCAACCTGAAGTAGAAGTGTTTAGCCGGCTGACCGAGAAGCAACTTCGCCGGCAATGTGGTCACGACAGCGGAATTTTCATAGTGGAAAGCCCCAAAGTCATAACTCGTGCGCTTGACGCAGGTTATGAGCCTATATCGCTGCTCTGCGAGCGACGGCATGTGGAGGGTGATGCAGCTGAGATAATAAGTCGATGCGGTGACATGCCGGTATACACCGGCAGCCGGGAGACGCTTGCCACACTCACAGGCTACGTGCTCACTCGCGGTGTCCTGTGTGCCATGCGCCGCCCCAAAGAGCTGAGTGTTGAGGAGGCATGCCGTGGCGCGCGTCGCGTGGTGGTGATAGACGGAGTTGTCGACTCAACCAATGTCGGGGCTATATTCCGTTCTGCCTCTGCGCTCGGAATTGATGCCATATTGCTCACCCGCACGTCGTGTGACCCGTTGACACGCCGCTCTGTGCGGGTGTCTATGGGAGCTGTGTTCTCCATTCCGTGGGCATGGATGGACGAGCCGCTCCATAGTCTTGGAGATATAGGGTTCAGTACGGCTGCCATGGCGCTGACCGACAATTCTGTGTCTTTAGATGACCCACGACTTGTTGCTGAACCCCGTCTTGCCATCGTCATGGGCAATGAGGGTGACGGACTGCCTCAGGCAACCATTGATGATGCTGATTATGTGGTGCGTATACCGATGTCGCATGGAGTCGACTCCTTGAATGTAGCGGCAGCGGCAGCCGTGGCGTTTTGGCAGCTGAGAGTTTAAGGCTTGGGTGATTGAGTGTGAATATTGTATATGAGCTTTTACTTATCGTGGTATAAATTTGAGATAAAAGGAACAATAAATCAATGAGACATTTGAAAATAGGCTATCTTCAGCAGCATAATGTTGCTGACACAAAGACAAACATCCTGCGACTTGCCGAGGGTATAAAGGACTTGGCAGAGCGTGGGGCTCAACTCGTGGTGTTACAGGAACTTCACAACTCGCTCTACTTCTGCCAAGTAGAGGATGTAGACAATTTCGATTTGGCTGAGCCTATCCCAGGCCCGTCAACCGATTTTTTCGGTGCTGTTGCAAAGGAGTGTGGCGTTGTGATAGTCACGTCGCTGTTTGAGCGTCGTGCCCCTGGGCTGTATCACAATACGGCAGTTGTTATAGACAGTGACGGCTCTATTGCCGGCAAGTACCGCAAGATGCATATACCCGACGACCCGGCATACTATGAGAAGTTCTATTTTACGCCCGGCGACCTTGGCTTCCACCCCATACAGACAAGTGTGGGCAAGCTTGGTGTGCTCGTCTGCTGGGACCAGTGGTATCCGGAGGCTGCACGGCTTATGGCTCTGCAGGGAGCCGAGATACTAATCTATCCCACTGCCATTGGCTATGCCGCAAATGACACCGATGACGAGCAGCAGCGACAGCGTGAGGCTTGGACTACAGTGCAACGGGGACATGCCGTGGCTAACGGTTTGCCGGTAGTGTCTGTGAACCGTGTGGGATTCGAGCCCGACCCGAGCGGACAGACAGAGGGAATAGAATTTTGGGGCTCGTCGATGGTTGTCGGTCCGCAGGGCGAGATGCTCTACCGTTCTTCTTCCGATGAAGAGGAGAGCATCATTGCCGAGGTTGACCTTGCCCACAGTGAGGATGTGCGCCGCTGGTGGCCGTTCCTTCGGGACCGCCGTATAGACGAATATGGCGACATCGTGAAGCGCTTCATCGACTAATCTGCTGACAACGCCTGTTTTTTGTGCCTTGTGGCGTATAGATAAGCAATGGCGCTGAAAACTGACAACGTGTAAAGGGCTACTGACAGGATAAAGAACTGGCGGTAGCCTATATTTATTTGCAGCAGTCCGGCAAACATCCCTATAAGTATAATTGTGCAGCATGTCGTGCCCTTGGCAATGGCTCTTCTCATCACGCTTCCCGAGCCAAGCGTAGCATAGTGCCCGACAACACTTGCGTATGCCGAGTAGCCTAAACCTGATGTCATGTTGGCTATCAGTGTGGTAAGGCAAATCATGCTGAGCGAGGAGTTGATGTTGTAACTCAAATATAACAATGTATAGCCATGAGCTATGGCCATCACTGTAATAGGCAGCAACCAACCGCGCAGTCCATGCCTGTGTATTAGGCTGTTTCCAGCCATTCTTCCGCAAAAAAAAGCTATTATGCCTATTGTGCCGTATGCAAGACCGAATTCTTGCGGAGCGAGTCCAAGTCCGCCGTTGTGTGGAGCGTCTATGAGGAAAAGTGGCGATACCATCAGCATCAGCGCTTCAGGTATGGCGAATATGATGACGAAACAAAGCATTGAGCGGTTGCAAAGCCCATGTGTGGAGGTGTACAGTACAGTGCGGCATTCTTTGAAATCGAGCCCGAATATATCCTTATTTATCAATGGAAGGTAATTTTTGCCTGGAAGAAAAATGCTGTGCCACAACCAAAGAAGAAACTCAATGCCTGCCATAAGGTAGAAAATAAAACTCCATGAATAGCGTACATTCCGGGTGATGACTTCCATGTTGCCTGCCATCATGACAACGACTCCAATGCCAAACAACATAGCGGTGAAGAAGAACAGCTTGGCCATGGTGTCGTGGTGAAGGTTGTTAGCTGACTCGTTGTCTGTGTAGAACCGCTCAGTGGCAATGTCATATAAAACTCCAACCGTTACGATGATGGGCATAAAGTACATGGTGCCTTGAAACCAATAATTGGTTGGCAGCGTGAAGGCTATCGCCCATAGAGCCAAGGCAGATATGAATTCAGCAGACAGAATCCACACCTTGTTGGTTCCACGGAAGTATGTCACGGCTATCTCTAATATCGGACGCAAGGCAAATGGTATGCAGAGC
>CALBYK010000333.1 GCA_937889855.1 uncultured Prevotella sp. | reverse complement strand
TGTGACACAGCAAGGACAGTACCTAAATGTAACTGGCGGAGGAAATGGCAATTACGACTGGAAAGGTGGCAATTTCAGACTCAGCGTTTCAGGTACTGTGAGCACCAACGAGCCTTCCATTGAATACTTAAGCGGTGGAAACGACTGGATCAACATTTCCAATAAGTCCATACTTTCTGGAAATACCGGATATACTGTCACCGTCACAGAGAACAACACCACCGAAACACGCAAGGCCAATATTGTCATCATGCCTTCACAGACCGGCACAACTGAGGCCATAGCACAAGGTGTAAAGATGGTGATTGTACAGACTGGAAGAATGTTGGAGATTTATCCGCAAAAGATTTACTTCAACCAATTTGGCGGCGACAGCAAGAAATACACCATCGTCACGGACGGCTCGAATGTGGACAACGTCTATTACACAATTGTCACGGACGGCAACTACTCAATAGAAAAGCCGGCGGCAGACAACTGGTACACACTCAAGCATAACACAACGGACAAGACGCTGTATGTCATTGTCAACAAGATGTCAGATGACATGACAGAGCGTACTGGACAGATTGATGTATGCCTTAAGGGATCGTCATCAACGACAGGAACAAGAAAGTCTATCACAATCAAGCAGGTCAACACTACTAAGATAGACTTCAACGGCTTCGGAGAGGATGAAATTTGGTAATAAACGAATAAAAAACAAACAACATGAAATACAAACATATAAAACTAATGGCAATACTCTTTGTTGCCATACTGTCGTATGGATGCTCAAGCGATGTATACGATGAGACCAACAATACAGAAACCACCAAGGAATACACGTATTCTCTGGTGCTTGACGTAAACCGTCCTTCATTCTCCGACAACCACAAGACAAGAGCGGGCGCTGACAGATGGGAAGACGGTGATGTGATATTCGTCACACTTGACGGCAATGTTGGGTATGCAAAATACAACAAGAGCAGCGAGAATTGGACTCTTAAAACACACAAGTCCCTGACGGCTGAAAACGGGAATGGAAACATCTCTTATGTTGATGGATACAAGTATTCATCAGAAGTACTGAACCAATTCATCAACGGAAATTATAACGGATTCATTTGGTCTATTCCAGAGGGGAAAGCCTTATACAACGGTTCTGCCACATATTTCCTGAAAAATGGAGTTGTTCATTTAGCGGGATTTATGAATCCTAGTTGTTCACGCGTGAGATTTGTCAGTAAAACTCCCACAACAATAAAGATAAGGGGATTTTATTACTATACAAATATTATGACTCTTCTTGAGCCCGATTATGATTATAAAGCAGGAACTTACTTTACTTGGGATTATATAACAGACAAAGAGATAAAAGTCGACCGTCAACAGACTGATGGCTCCTACACATCCG
Source organism: uncultured Prevotella sp. (assembly GCA_937889855.1). Classification (GTDB taxonomy): domain Bacteria; phylum Bacteroidota; class Bacteroidia; order Bacteroidales; family Bacteroidaceae; genus Prevotella. The sequence goes on along the minus strand of CALBYK010000333.1, from coordinate 3,941 downwards.
ACTATCTCTATGGATGGTTGTCATCTGACAAAGATGTATGCCTTATGGACATGGCAGACACCAAGTTCGTTTACACTCAAGGCTGCAACAAGACGTTTGCCAAAATGAAAATTGGCTACAGCGGCTTTTCGGGTATTGTTACGGTCCCAAATTCCGATAATCATGAGAACTGGACCAAGCGTTTCAATGTTATAAGGACAATAGCCAGCTCGATAGAGCCGTCGGACAAAGAATACAGCAGCGGCAATTTCACTTGGTACTCTAATCTTCCAATCACGGGGGACAGCATACGTGTGAATAGAAACGATGTTAAGGAGCAGATTTTTCACGAAAATATATACGCGAAAGAGATATTCAATGACACGAATGTGGATTATAGTGGATACGGTCTGATAGGAAGCGCGACTCTTGCAAGCAATCATCTATTCATAACCACAGACACATATGAAAGCCATGACTATTCCTACGCATCAGACACTGAATACTGGTACAGTACCAATCTGGCTTATCATGCATACGGTGACGGCAATGCCGACTATGGCAGTGACGATGAGAAATTTAACTTCAATATAAGGATACCTAACTCTAAGTTATATATTCTCCTTATAAAAAGTGATAGTCCAGGCACGCACTCTTATGCCAGCATACACGACCTGAAACTCTGCTATTTCTCATATTAACATAAATAAAAGATGAGGGAGTGTCGAAAGAATAAAATCCAATATAAACAATGTATCTTGACACTCCCTCATCACATTTTAATCATTATGTCTAAAAAGGAACCAACTCTCTTATTTCTGATTGCCTTACTTTTCTTCATGCCAATTGCCGTCCAAGCCCAGAACTGGGACGACATTCGCAATTCGGATGATTACTATTATGGTGTAGGGCACGGCGAGACCGACGAGGAATCGCAAAAGGCAGCCATGGCTGAGTTGACAGGTATGATTGCCACCAACGTGTCAAACGAATTCTCAGGACTATTTGAAAACACAAGCAAGGGCGACAAGACCGAATACAAGTCAAAAGTGCTCAACTGCGTGCGCACCTATTCGCAGGCAACGCTCACAAATGTGCAGAAGTGGAAGGTGGACGGCTCGACTACTCACGAGATACGCTACTACATCAAACGCTCTGAGCTGGAGAAAATATATGAAAGCCGCATACAACGCGCAAACGAGTATGTAGGCATCGCAGAAGAGGCTCTTGCCGCCACAAAGATAGACCTTGCCCTGCAATACTATTACTGGGCCTACTCCCTCGTGCGCTCCCTCCAGCGCCCATCGTCGGCTATAGGCACAAACGGCAAGAAGCTCATCAACTGGCTCCCGGCACGCATACGCGACATAATGTCGGATGTCAGCGTGAAATATGTGTCGCGTGACGGCGACCGCGTAGGGTTGCACTTCTTCTACAAAGGCAAACCCGTCTCAAGCATCCACTATTCTTACTCAGACGGACGCACCGACTGCATCGGCGACGCCAAGGACGGTGTCGGCATTATGGACATGGCTCCCGACTACGAAACCGATGTCTATCATCTCTCTCTTGAATATGAGTTCAAGAACGAGACACGAGGCGACACCGAACTGGAGAGCGTGCTTGCCGTAATACCGCACAAGGTGTTCGCCTCGTCGGAAATCAAGATTACGCCGACTCCTGCCAAAGACGGCAAGGAGGAGAAAAACAAGGAAGCCAAAACAGACGACAAGGTTGAGGTTGCCGACAAGAACCCAGGCATAAACATTAAGGCCGACGAGGACGCCATTACCAAGGATGCCGGGGTATATACAGAGATTCTCAACCGCGTCATGGGGGCCATACGCTCCCACAACTACAACTCTGTCGACAACGCCTTCACCATCAGCGGACTTGAGCGTTATAAGCACCTCATCAAATATGGCATGGCACAGGTGATAGGCACACCGAGCTTCGTCTTCTTCAAGAGTTTTGACGGTCATGTAACGGCACGCGGTGTGCAGATGTCGTTCGCCTTTAAAGGAAAAGTGAAGAAGACATTTGTAGAGGATGTGGTGTTCTCGTTCAACACAGACAAGCGCATTGACAACATCACGTTCGGACTTGGCTCCATCGCCACCAACGACATTATGCTCAAGGAGACAAGTTGGAAAGAGGGGACAAAAGAGATGCTTGTCGAATTCCTCGAGAACTACAAGACTGCCTACTGCATGAAAGACATGCAGTACATCACAAACGTGTTTGCCGACGACGCTGTAATCATCGTCGGACATGTAGCGAAGCCACGCACAGGCAGGTCGGCTGTGTCCGACGGCTACAACGAACGCCAAATATCGGTGGAAGGACAGAGCCTCATACAATACAACCGATATACAAAGAACCAGTATCTCGCCAACCTGCGCAACGCTTTTCTGCAGAACGAGTTCATCAACATAAAGTTCACGCAGAACGACATCCAATGGCTTGAGAAATATGAGGACCGACAGCTCTTCGGCATACAGATAGGACAGGAGTATTCCTCGTCACGCTACAGCGACAAGGGCTACCTCTTCCTGCTTGTCGACATGACCAACAGCAACGAGCCAACCATCAAAGTGCGCACATGGCAGCCAAACATGGTCGACACATCCAAAATATATAATGCCGGCGACTTCTACGAATAGCATAAACCAATTACGCACACCAACTTCTAATATTACATTCTCCATACAACCCGACCACAGTTGCCCGGCAAGTAGATTGCCAAGCAACTGTGGTCGGGTTGTTGTATAATAGTTTTTATCTCCAACTGGCGTATAATTCGGGATTTTTATCTAAATTTGTGGAAAAATCATTTATCGGCAATAACTCATGGCAGAAGAAAAGAGATACCCTATTGGAATACAGACCTTCGAGAAAATACGCGAAGGCAACTTCCTCTATGTTGACAAGACGGAATACATATACCGACTTGCACAGACTGGCGGCACTTATTATTTTCTGAGCCGTCCGAGACGGTTCGGCAAGTCGCTGCTGCTCTCCACGATGAAGTCGTACTTCGAGGGAAAGAAGGAACTCTTCAAGTGACTCGCCATCGAGCGGCTCGAAAAGGACTGGACGGAATAACCCGTGCTGCACTTCAGCATGGCATCGGGCAAGCACATGGACAAGGAACAGCTCGAAGACTACCTTGACTAAATCCTGTCGATTGAGGAAAAGCACTTCAACGTTTCAAATCCTCCAAAGACCCCCAACACCCGACTGAGCAACCTCATCCATGAGGCATTCCGACAGACCGGACACAAGGTCGTCGTGCTCATCGACGAATACGACGCGCCACTGCTTGATGTAGTGCATGAGGACACACAGTTGCCTGTGCTGCGCAATGTCATGCGCAACTTCTACAGTCCACTGAAGGACTGCGACCCCTGCCTGCGCTTCGTCTTCCTCACCGGAATAACCAAATTCTCGCAACTCAGCATCTTCAGCGAGCTGAACAACATCGCCAACATAAGCATGCTGCCCGAATATGCAGCCATCTGCGGCTTCACCGCTGAGGAAATCACAGAACAGATTATGCCCGGCGTATACGCGCTCGCCCAGCGGCTCGGCACTGACCGGCAGCATGCCCTCAAAGCACTGCGCGACAACTATGACGGCTACCACTTCACATGGCCCTCACCCGACATCTTCAACCCGTTCAGCCTCATCAACGCGCTCAACAACCGCAACCTCAAGGCGTACTGGTTCTCGTCGGGCACACCGACATATCTCATCGAGATGATGAGCAAGTTTGACGTCATACCGTCGGAGATAGGCAACCCGTACGCACCGGAGTCGGCTTTCGACGCGCCCACAGAGAACATGAAGAGCCTCACCGCGCTGCTCTACCAGAGCGGCTACGTCACCATCAAGGACTACGACGAGGAAACTCTGCTCTACACTCTCGACATTCCAAACCGCGAGATTCGCGTAGGACTCTA
>CALBYK010000332.1 GCA_937889855.1 uncultured Prevotella sp. | reverse complement strand
ATCGAATAGGTCTTGCCGTGAACATCATAAGAATAAGGTGTACCCTCATCGTAGAAACTGCTGCTGAGCGTATTGATGTAAGTGCCTACGGCATTTGCCGTAATGGACTGGTGCTTGCCTATCTGGCGCGAGTAGTAGATGTCGAGCACTGGCGAGGCGCTGCGGCTCTTGTTGCTCTCCGTTGCATTGTATCCGTCATTGTCTGTTTCAGAGATAAGGCGATGCGAGAATGTGCGCGGACTGTTGCTCAGGGCTGCCGAGAGCGTTGCCTGAAACACGTAAGTGGCACTGTCGGCAAGGTTGTATTTCAGTTCAATATTATTGTCGTAGCTGCGGTTGCGGTTGTCGAGCATCTTTCGGTCGATGGTATGCTGCGAGCCGTCGTTGAGTAGATAGTTGGCAGTCTCGGTAGTCAGGCTACCCGTTGTGTTGCGGTAGCCCTGCTCGTAGAATACACGCAACTGACTCTTCTCTCCGTTCACCGAGGCATAGACATTGTTGAAACCGCTCACCGACGTGAGCGTGTTCATAGCCTGTGCCCCGACAGCGTAGCCCACCGACGGGCGACGCGTGTGGATGTTAATAACGTAGCCTATGCCCGAGCCATAGCGCACACCGGGACTGTCGATGAAGTCTACCGACGTGATGTTTGCCACATCTATCGCCTGCAGATCGGCAGCATTGGCAACAATGCCGTTCACGCGCACCTGCACAGCCCCCTTGCCTGTGACCGATTGCACCGAGCGCGATGCCTCGTCCACACGGATGCCTGGCAGCGTAAGTTTGCTGAGTAGTGAATAGCCCGTGAGGGAACTCTTCTTCTGCACCGCACTCGGATATATGGTCTGTCCGTCAATGCGGCGAACCACGCGCGACGCCTTCACCACCACCTCGTCCAAGGCTATCGTATCCTGCTTCTCACGGTTGTCCTGGGCATGGACAGAAGCACCTGCCAAGGAGAGCAACGAAACTGCTATAAATACTTTTTTCATGTCTTCGTGTGTTTTTTAATTTTGTTTGCTTCGTATTTATTTTGGCTGCAAAAGTATAAAACAACGTGTCACAACACGAAGAATATGTCTGACATTAGTCTGACATTGCAACTGACACATCATTTTAACACCATAATGTCCAAATATTCAGCAATTTTTCATATTTTTGCAGCATCAATCCACGTGGCGGAGGTGAAAGTCTCCGCATCAACCGAAACATCGCAAATATGAAAATGAAACCCTACCACTCGTTTATAATCTTCCTCGCGTTCATCGTTTCCGCCATCTGCGCAAGCGTCAGAAGCTACCGCTGCACCGAGAACGACATAGTGAGCGACATGAACCGCGCACTCGTCATCACCCTGCACGACCGCCAGGACCAATGGCTCACGCCCGATACCATACAAGACTTCCGCTCGCACCTGCGCATCGACCTGCTCCGAGAGACCAGCACGCTCTGCTACGTGGTCGACGATAGGCGCGGCTTGAAACGCGTGTCATCCAACAATCACGACCGCCAGCAACTCACGTCTGATGCTATGACCATGCGCAACCACACTATCCGTGGCTATGCCAACTGTTCCTTTGCCGACGTGTTCGGCATGAGCAACCAGCGCACGCCCCTCTCACTCACGCTAATGGCCATGCTGTGGGCTGTCGCGGCGACAATATATCACCGTCGGCAGAACTGCACCGCTATCGCCCCATACTCGGAAGCCTTTATCCTAAACAACAATGCCATTACTCCAAGCAGTCGCTCTTCTCTCGGCACTCTATCCTACTCTACCGATGATGATTGCTTTTACGCCATCGCCGATGGCCGCCACATAAAGTTCACACCCATGCAGCACCAACTCATGCGAATGTTCTTCAGCAACAACAGCCACCAACTGACGAAAGCCGAGATTTGCTCCACACTTTGGGCCAAGAAACCCGACGCAAGCGAGACACTCTACACGCTTATACGCCGTGTGAAGCCAATCATCAGTGAATACGGACTCTCCATCGAAGCAGACCGGGGAAAAGCCTACCGAATAACTGGGAAAGGAACTTAACTGGGAGAGGGGGCGTCCCGCCCCCGACATTATAATCGCCACCAATCAAGCCATAGGGTTCTTTAGTTTTATTCTATGCTATCGGGGGCGGGACGCCCCCTCTCCCAGTTAAAGGGCGATACCTCAAAAAACAGTTTTATCCTCTCCGGCCGCATCTACGAGAACGGACAGCCCACCGACGGCTACAGCCACTACACCAAGTATATCAAGAGCGGCCGCATCCTCTTTGTCTATTCACTCATCTATCCCGAGGACTACAAGCAAGCCCTCGGGCGCATGTTCCGCACCATCGACAACTGGACCGTGCCTGGAGCCTACTGACTTATATTCCGAAAAATCCAAATATCTTTTACAATTATATCCATTCAGACAGTCTACACCTTCAACGCCAAACGCAGCAAATACCACAGCACTGGAGCGGACAACAAGGAGAAGGGGCTACTCTGATTCGATTATTTTTTATACCTTTGCACTAAAAACAAGCAACAAAGATATGGAAACTACTTTCAGAAAAGCCTCCACCACAGACATCAACCGCATAATGGAAATCATCGAGGAGGCAAAGCTTCAGATGGCACGCGAGGGCAAATGCCAATGGGACGAGGCTTATCCCACACGCAGTAATATAGAGGCCGACGTGGCTAACGGCACAGCCCACGTGATGCTCACTGCAGGGCGCATCGTGGCATATGGCGCAGTGGTGCTAACAGGTGAGCCTGCCTACAACATGATTGAAGGCAAGTGGCTGACAAAGCAGCCATACGTGGTACTCCACCGCCTCGCCGTAGCAGAGGAGACGAAGGGACATGGAGTCGGATGGCTTTTCATCAAGGAGGTGGAGCGGCTGGCACTTGCCGCTGGATTGAAGAGCTTCAAGGTAGACACCAACCACGACAACAACCGTATGCTGCGCCTTCTGGACAAGGCTGAATTCACGTTCTGCGGAACCATACATTATCCACAAGGAGAGCGCATGGCTTTCGAGAAACTGCTGGGATGACAATTCCCCGTGGCGGAGGTATCCGGTCTCCGCTGCACCAAATAAATCAGCATTTCTTTTTGCCACATAGCAAGGACTTTTAAACTTGCCGTATGCGACAATTTGTCACCAAGATATGCCAAACATTGTATAATTTATCACATTTTCCTTCAATAATCCGTTTGGCATGTAAGTTGCAAACTTACAAGTGAAAGCCGAAGCCAACAACAGGCAAGCGACTTTCAACAAATAGACAAAATAACAAAAAAAATATAATTGGAGGTAATACATTATGTTGATAGTTCGCAGAAACAATAATTATTCCAACTGGTTGAGCAACTTGTTTGACGACACATTCTTTGATACGGATGTCGCTCCGCAGACCCGCACCACGGCTCCTGCAATCAACGTCAAGGAGACAGCATCAGAATATATTATGGAGATGGCCGTCCCTGGACTAAAGAAGGAATGGGTGCGCGTGAACGTCACCAACGACGGACTGCTCCACGTTGCCATCGAGAACAAGATGGAGCACAAGGAGGAGAACAAGGAAAACCATGAGCCGCGTCACGAGCACTATCTGCGCCGCGAGTTCGCCTACGGCAACTACGAGCAGAGCTACACCCTGCCCGACGATGTTGACCGTGAGCATATCGGTGCAAGCGTAGCCGACGGCATCCTCACCATCGTCATCCCGAAGACCACTCCCGAGCAGGAGGCCAAGGTACTGAGGAACATAGAAGTGAAATAAGCCAATAACAATAACAGTTGATTGCTTGACTGCATAAATAACATGGAGAGGAAATAACCCCACCCCGACAGATTTGCAACATTCTCTGTCGGAGTGGGGTTATTTCCTCTCCCTGTTATTGTTCACCCACAAACCACTTCCAATTATTGTTCGCCAACTGGCCACTCCACCTCACGCATATATTACTCGTAGTGGCCCTTAAACCTTGAAAAGTATTGCTATAAACAAAATTAGCACACGCAAGATATTTTGCTTTGCCATTACGTTTTTTATTCGTAACTTAGCGGCGTTAAATCAAAAGCAAGCAAAATCATGGGAGAAATCGTCAACAAATATCCAGTTGGAATACAGACCTTCGAGAAGATTCGCGAGGGCAACTACATGTATATAGACAAGACAAAGTATATAGTTGATTTCCGTAGCAAGGGAATGAATTATGTCTTTCTGAGCCGCCCGCGCCGATTCGGCAAGTCGCTCTTTGCCTCTACCATCCATGCCTATTTCGCGGGCAAGAAGGAACTGTTTGACGGACTTGCCATTGGCGACTACGAGAAGGATTGGACGAAGCATCCCGTGCTGCACTTCGACATGAGCGGCGCGAAGCACATGCAAAAGGATCAACTCGAACGCTATCTTGACTGGCTTTTGACACCATACGAAGAAACTTACGGATGTGAGAATGGTAACAAGGATGCCAATGTCCGTTTTGCCGACATTGTTAAAAAAGCCTACCAGCAGACCGGAGAGAAAGTCGTTGTCATCATCGACGAGTACGACGCGCCGCTGCTCGACGTGGTGCATGAGAAGGAGAACCTCGGCACGTTGCGCAGAATCATGCAGAACTTCTACAGTCCCATAAAAATGCTCGACCCTTACCTGGAGTTCGTGTTCATCACGGGCATCACGAAGTTCTCGCAACTGAGCATATTCAGCGA
>CALBYK010000331.1 GCA_937889855.1 uncultured Prevotella sp. | reverse complement strand
AAGCCGGCTGATGAGCCGGACAACCGGCAGATTGACGAGGCAGTAAGGCAGGCAGAGGCTCTGTTGAAGGCCATCAACCTGCAGCAGGCCGCTGAGCTGAAACAGCTTGACCTGCAAGCCATGGACAATGTCTTAGGCAGCGATGATGAGACTTGGGACGGAGAGGATGGAATGGCGCAATAATTACGTGTGAAAATATAACTTCTAAAATACTGTATTAATATGAAAAATTTACTTATAACGGTGTTTGTTTTGTTGCAGACGACACTGGTTTCGGCGCAGAATGCATTGGACAATAACGTGAAGGCACTTTTGCAGACGGACAATGTGGAGGTGATAGGAAGGAATGACAATCATGCCGACTTGCCAGACGGAACCGTTTCGTACTGCAAGTTTGTGGAGTTCACTATGACCAGAAAGAAAAAAAGCCTTCTTCTTGGCCTTGAGCGTGCAGCGATTGCCGACCAGGCAAAGGCATACAGTGTGTATGTAAAGAAACCGGGCAGCAACTCGAATGCAAGGACCAAACAGTCTTATGACTATGGTGCCAATAACGAATATTCAGTGACGCTCGGCACATATCCGTCGCATAGCTATTATGGAATGTGCTTTGCCGACCCTAACGATTCTATTCGCCGCCATGCCTACTGTTTTGTGTGGTTCAAGGACGGTGGCAATTATCATTGCTACTATTATCATGTTTATGGTGTGAAGCCATCAGAGTTTGCCGCCTACAAAACTAAAAGCAATAAGGTAAGAACCAAAACATATTCGGACGGTACCGTGGTGGTAACCGAAACCTATGACAGCGATGGCAACTTGCGCAGTTCTACTACAAGTCCTCAGCCGACGGTTGAGGAGGTGAAGACCGATATCGACTTCATGCTACAGTTTGGCAACCTTCGTGCCGCCTTCCTCGATGCCATAAAGGATGCCGACGCCAAGACGCTGCAGACGGGAATCGTGGTGAAGATTGCGCGTCTTTGCAAGGAAAACGGAAAAGTGCTCACTCAAAACGAGCGGGCAACGTGCGCTCGCAGTATTGACGAGATGTCCAACGCTCTGCGCAAGACCAATGCCGACAGTTTCATGTCTGGTATGCTTCAGGAAGCAAAAGGGGCACTTTCTAAGTGAGACAGCAAAGATGGGTATGAGGGAATGGCATTCATGCCATTCCCACTATATAAGGAACAAGCCGAGAATCTGTTTAGACAGATCCTCGGCTTATTCCTTATATAGTGGCTGTTTGCCAGATTTATCCGTAGATGATATTTCCGTTCTCATCACGGTTCTCGTCAACGAACGACTTGTTGTACTGTGTCATGCCGCGCAGCGACATACCCATGTTGGAGAAGCCGCCGTCATGGAACAGTGTCTGCATGGTAACCTTCTTTGTCAGGTCGGAGAACATCACCACACAGTAGTCGGCACACTCGTCGGCGTTTGCGTTGCCGAGTGGCGACATGCGGTCGGAGAAGTCGTAGAGGCCGTCAAATCCCTTGATGCCGCTTCCGGCAGTGGTGAATGTGGGCGACTGCGAGATGGTGTTGATGCGCACCTTCTTCTCGCGTCCGTAGATGTAGCCGAAACTGCGGGCTATCGACTCAAGCAGCGACTTGGCGTCCGCCATGTCGTTGTAGCCGAAGAATGTGCGGTGGGATGCCACGTAGGTAAGGGCCAAAACCGACGCGCACTCGTTCAGCGC
>CALBYK010000330.1 GCA_937889855.1 uncultured Prevotella sp. | reverse complement strand
GCTACCTTTGCGGTGAGAAATGAAAGTGGTGAACGATAGTGTTTCGCAGATTCTACCTGCTAGTGCAAAATTATGCAATAAATTTGAAGAACTCTGCGACTGGAGAAGAAAAACCAAGTTTCATTCTCGGTCGCTTGTTTATTTTGATTATGATTTCCTTCAGCATGTGATCTGAAACGGTGTCAAAATCCGTCCCTTTGGGTATGTATTGACGTATCAGCTTGTTGTGATATTCGATACAGCCTTTTTCCCACGATGAATAAGGATGGGCGAAGAATATTTTGGTTTTCAGCCGTTTGGCAATGAGTTGATGTTCGGAAAACTCGCTGCCGTTGTCTGTGGTTATCGACCTTATCTTTCCGATGTATGGCAGCAGCATCAGTATGACCGTCTCAGCCAGGGATTTGGCGTCTTTGCCTTCGGGCAGTTTCCGTGCGAGCGTGAAATTGGTGTTTCTTTCCACCAGTGTGACAATCGCCCCCTTTCCAGCCTTGCCAATGATGGTGTCCATCTCGAAGTCGCCTGGTGTCGATCCATTCCAGTCCGCAGGCCGTTCGTCTATCATCGTGCGGTTCTGTACCGCGACATACGGGGCGGATACCTGACGCTTGCGGTGCTTGAGCTGATGGCGGCAGTGTTTCCACAGGCCGCCTCCGTTTTCCTTGTCGGCGCGGATATAGGCATAGACGGTCTCTATGCAGACGCTCTCTTTGCCTTGCCTGCGCAGCCATCCCACAATTTGTGCAGGCGACCATTGCTCTTTTGTCATCTTGTCTCGTATGAATTTTCTGATTTCCAATGTTAAATTTCGATAGTTCTGCAATCTGCGCTGACGGTCTGCGGCTTTCGCCTGCGCTTGCCGCCAGTGGTAGCCGCGTTGACTTCTGTTGCGCTTCAACTCTCTGCAGAGCGTCGATTCCGAGATTCCGATTGTCCGGGCTATCTCTTTTCTGCTCTTTTTCTGCCGGAGTAATACATCTATTGTGTATCTTTGCTCCGTGGTTAGGTGTTTATATTTCATTTACAACACAAAGTTACTTAATCGCAGGGAGACTTCGGTCTCCTTTTTTTGTGTTGCAGGTATTACCGCGAGGAAGTCACCTTGGACTGAAGTGCGCTCAACGGGGGCTTGCTCAGCCCTCTCGGCGCGCGGCCTTCTCCTGAGGTGGAGTAAGGAGAATAGCCGTTGCACTTCTTATTGGAATCTTTCCACCACTTTTGTGGAGTTTTAGTGGCTAAAAATTAAATAATTATTTATATTTTTGTGGTTTGAAGCCAAATGCAGCTGTGGAGCATAGGCCATGGCGTACGCAGAGGCTTGCACAAACTTATTTTTCTCTGTTCCATTTTAATGTTGATACAATGCACAGAATTTCACTTTTAACACTTTTCGTTGCTATCACAGCCACATGTTTAGCCCTTAACGTAGAAAACAATGCCGGATTACTAAGCAAAAAAATCAGCGACAAAAGCATCACGTCACTCACCGTGACTGGCACACTCGACGTGCGCGACCTAAGCTTCATCGCCGACTCTCTTGCCAATCTCACCTCACTCAACATCGAGAAAGCCTCAATCGTGGCATATCAAGACGTTGATGCAACCACACAAGTAATAAAGAAAACATGCCGAGCCAACGAAATTCCAGCCACCGCGTTTTTCGGCAAAAAATATAGCGAGGTGGC
>CALBYK010000329.1 GCA_937889855.1 uncultured Prevotella sp. | reverse complement strand
GCCGCTCACCACATGGCTCTTCTGCCTCGTTGCCGGCACGGCCCACACCAGCTACTCCCTGCTGCCCATAATCTCCGAGATAGCGACAAACTCAAAAATTCGTCCCGAGCGTCCGCTCAGCGTGGCCACCATAGCCGCATCGCTGGGCATAACGGGCAGTCCGGTTTCGGCTGCCACGGCTGCCATGATAAGCACCGACCTGCTGGGCTGCAAGGGCATTGAGCTGAAGGACATCATGCTCGTGTGCATTCCGGCCTCGCTCATTGCCATTCTTGTTGCAGCCTTCGTGCAGAACCGCGTGGGCAAGGAGCTTGAGGATGACGATGAATACAAGCACCGTGTCAGGGAGGGCATCATCAACCCCGAGAAGGACAGGCAGATTATTGACAATATGGTAAAGAACCCCAACCCGAGGGCCAAGTATGCCGTCATGGCGTTTCTTCTCGGCGTGCTGCTGGTGGTTCTCTTCGGCAGTGTGCCGTCGCTGCGCCCGTCGTTCACCGTTGACGGCGTGACGGAGAGGGTGAGCATGCCTGAGACAATAGAAATTGTGATGATGACCATATCAGCCCTCATCCTGTTCGTCGGCAAGGCCAATGTGCATGAAGCAGTGAATGGCAACGTGTTCGGAGCCGGAATGAACGCCTTGGTGGCCATCTTCGGCATTGCGTGGATGGGCGACACGTTCTTCAACGGCAATATTGAATTTTTCCGTGGTCATATAGCTACCGTTGTCACCCATTATCCGTTCCTCTTTGCCATCGCCCTGTTTGTGATGTCCATAATGCTGTTCTCCCAGGCTGCCACAGTGCGCACGTTGTATCCTCTCGGCATAGGTCTCGGACTGCCGCCGATGGCACTTGTCGCAATGTTTCCTGCAGTCAACGGTTATTTTTTCCTGCCCAATTACCCTACGGAGGTGGCTGCCATAAATTTCGACCGTACAGGGTCCACGCGTATCGGACGCTATGTCGTCAACCACTCTTTCCAGATTGCCGGTTTCATAACGACATTTGTCAGCATTGCTCTCGGATATCTGATAATTCAGTTTATATGAGATTAATAGTCGTTTCGCTTTGTCGTTTGCGGGATTTTGAGTAATTTTGTAGGCAACATATTTTTTAAACCAACATCTATGATGCAAGCAATGATATTCGCGGCAGGATTGGGCACTCGCCTCAAACCGCTCACCGACACTATGCCGAAGGCCTTGGTGAGGGTAGGGGGCGAACCGCTGATAAAGCGCGTAATCCAAAATCTTGCTGCGGCAGGCGTTGAACGCATTGTTGTCAACGTGCACCACTTTGCACAGCAAATAATCGACTATCTTGAAGCAAACAGTAACTTTGGTCTTGACATACGCATATCCGACGAGACTGACGGACTGCTTGAGACAGGAGGCGGAATAAAGAAAGCCGCTGCGCTGTTCTCTCCCGACTCCCCCGTGTTGATACACAATGTGGATATCCTCAGCAATGTTGATCTGAGAAAGTTCTATAGTATTGCAGATGGAAAAGAGAATGGCAGTATTGTAGGGGAATGTGGCACAAGTGAGCACGACACAGTAGATGCAGTACTGCTCGTGAGTTGGCGCACGACCAAACGATATCTGCTTTTTGACGACAGCATGAGGCTTGTGGGCTGGACAAACATAGAGACTGGCGAGGTGAAGAGTCCATACTCCAATCTCGACCCTAATAAGTGCAGGATGTATGCGTTTGCCGGAATACATGCCCTTTCGCCACGTATGTTCAAGATGATGGATGATTTTCCCGACAGGTTTGGAATCATCGACTTCTATCTCAAGACATGTGCCACACATAATATAATAGGGTATGTGAAGGAAGATCTTAAACTAATGGACATAGGCAAACTCGACACTTTATCACAAGCCGAGAGTTTTCTTTCCGCGCTGTGACCTATGTCTGCAATGCCAACTTAACATTTAACATTCAATATTTAAATTATATATAAATGCAACAGAAGATTATAATTCTTGATTTCGGTTCGCAGACCACGCAGCTCATCGGCCGCCGTGTCCGTGAGCTCGATACCTTCTGCGAGATTATGCCCTACAACAAGTTTCCGAAGGACGACCCATCGGTAATCGGTGTCATCCTTAGTGGAAGTCCCTACTCGGTGCACGACAAGGAGGCCTTCAAGGTAGACTTGAGTCAGTTTGTAGGACGTATTCCAGTTCTCGGCATCTGCTACGGAGCACAGTACATCAGCTATGCCAATGGCGGAAAGGTGGAGGCAGCCGACTCGCGCGAGTACGGGCGTGCTAACCTTGAGCACTTTGATGCAGAGAACCCGTTGTTTAAGGGGTTTGTCGAGAACTCGCAGGTGTGGATGAGTCATGGCGACACCATCACTGCCATTCCGGAGGACTATAAGTGCATAGCCTCCACGGCCAATGTGAAGTTTGCCGCCTATGCGTCAACCAAGCAGCCGGTATGGGCAGTGCAGTTCCACCCGGAAGTGTTCCACTCTCTTCAGGGCACACAGCTCCTGAAAAATTTCGTTGTCGACATTTGCGGTAGCCGTCAGGACTGGAGCGCCGACTCATTTGTGGAGACCACTGTCAATGAGCTGAAGGCTCAGTTGGGCGACGACAAGGTGATTCTTGGTCTTTCAGGCGGTGTTGACTCAAGCGTGGCAGCCGTGCTCCTCAACAAAGCTATCGGCAAGAACCTCACATGTATCTTTGTAGACCACGGAATGTTGCGCAAAAACGAGTTCCGCGACGTGATGGAGGACTACAAGTGCTTGGGCTTGAACGTGATAGGCGTAGACGCGTCAGCGAAATTCTTCGCCGACTTGGCTGGGGTAACTGACCCTGAGAAGAAGCGCAAGATTATAGGCCGCGACTTTGTGGAGGTGTTCAATGCCGAGGCAAAGAAGCAG
>CALBYK010000328.1 GCA_937889855.1 uncultured Prevotella sp. | reverse complement strand
GCCTCTGAATCCGAAGTCCTGCTGGTTGTTCGGGATGAACTCGAGATGGTAGCAGAGGTCGCGGTCAACATACACCGTGTCCTGTATGTAGTAGCGGTAGAACGAGATGGCGGTCTCGCCGATTGGCGACACAAACTGATACTGCATGAGCCTCATGTGGTCGTCGTAGATGTCCACATCCGTGAACACCTCCTTGAGCAGTGTGTTGAGAATCTCGCCAGTCTGCAGCAGGTTGTTCACGCCCTCCTGTCTTTGTCCCTTGATGATGTCCTTCTCCTCTCTCGGGTTCTTTCGGTAGATGTGCTGCGTGACGGTTTCGTCCACCGACACGGGCAGTATGAGCTTGCCGTTGTATGGCGATGTCTCTATCTGGTCCTTTACATACGACTTGTTCTTGTATTTTCCCGTGGTGAGGTCCTCGGGCTTGATGTCATTGAGTGCGAACGAGATTTTTTGGTATTTGTTATACTGGTAATAGTCGTTGTTCTCAAGATGTGTGCGTTTCTTTGCTGCGATGACACGTTTCATCAGCTCTACGGCAGGATTGTTCTTGCGCGTATAGCGTTCGCGTTTCTGCTTGATTACTACCTCTCCAAGCGAGCGCGAGTCTTCCTTGAGCACAATCTTGAGGTGTGACGGTGTGTTTGGTCCAACCTTTATAGTTTGCGGCACAAAGCCAACCGAACTGAACGTCAGTTCCCATCCGTTGTGGCGTTCAATGGAGAACTTGCCATCCATGTCGCTTGCCTCAGCGACGTGGTGACCCTTGTATATGGCACTTGCCAAAGGGATGGGATATCCCTCGTTGTCATAAATCTCACCTGTAATTTGTGCTTTTACTACAGTTGTCAGCAACAATAGCAGCAATGTAATACCAAAAAAACTTTTCACCTGTGTAAACTGTAATTTTATCCTATATTATAGATTTCGTGCTAATAACTTTACTATGTTCATCGCGGAAAGCCAAAACTCAGACAAAGCGGGCGTTTTGGCAACATGCCTGATGCTCTTAGATAATCGCATGCAAAGTTATATATAAATAATGAAAAAAGGCAAGAAAACTTTTCGCATTTAAATATTTTTCTGTTATTTTGGGTAAATAGTGCAGCAATATAGGTGTTATAAGACAGTTTTGTGGGCATTGTATGGTTGTAGGTTGGATGATGCAGGAGGTACGGTCAACGTGCCGTACCTCCTGCAGTTGTGTGTGTTGTCTGCCGCCCTATTAGTCACCAAGGGTTATAGTCCTTTTACGCTCAGCCTACTTGTGTCAACGTCGCCCGATCCCTTCACCTGTTTGTGGACGGAGTTGGCGTTGCCCTTGAGTTCGATGTCGCCCGAGCCGGTGATGTAGCATGCCACGTTGTCGCAATTGTTGAGCTTAAGGTCGATGTCGCCCGAGCCGAAAACAGAAGCAGTTGTGTTGCCGGTGTTCTTCAGCGACGCCTCGATGTCGCCCGAGCCATAAGCTGCCAGTGTGGCGTTTTTGCAGTCTATGGACGCCGCGTCGATGTCGCCGCTACCCTTTGTCACCGCCTCGAACGTGTCGCATATGATGTTTTTGAAGTCGATGTCACCTGAGCCGATTACGCTCACCTTCATGTTGTCTGTGTCTATGTTGCTGTCGGCTTCGAAGTCGCCGCTGCCCCGGACTGTAACCCCCACAAGGTCGGGTGACGACAGGTATACCTTTACGTCGTCGCTGCCGCTATAGAGGAAGTTGTCTTTGCTGTTTTTCGTCCTTATAATCAGTGTGTTGCCCGATTTCTCCAGATCAATCAGCTCCGTGAGCTTTCTTGCCCCTACTATGCGTGCCGCCTTGCTGTCGCCCTGCACGAAGTGCACGTCAGCGCTGCCAACAATCTCCACGCTGGAGAAGTAGCCCACCTGTTGGGTTCTTGTGACGCTCTTTCCGTTTCTCTTTGCCTTGTTGCTTGCGTTGCATGCCAAGCACATTCCGCCGAGCATTGTTGTTACCATAACTGCGATGAATAGATAGCTTAATTTTTTCATATTTGTCGTTTTTTTACAGTTTGAGTATGCATTTATTTCTATACATTTGACGCGAAGCCGTAAAAAAAAGTTGCAAAAATAAAAAAAAGTTGGTCAACCCGCTCATAATTACTACCTTTGTACTCCAATCATGTGCACACTATGAATATAGAATTGTTATCAGAAGCTGAAATGGCGACGCTGAGAGAGAACATCAGCAGTGCCGACCGTATAGTAATATGCTGCCACAAGTCGCCCGACGGCGATGCTCTCGGCTCGTCGCTTGCGTGGGCTGAGTATTTGCGCACGCAAGGCAAGGAGCCCGAAATAGTTGTCCCCGACGCTTATCCCGACTTCCTGCAGTGGCTGCCGGGCACGGATCGTATAATCCGCTATGACAAGCACGCCGCCGACAAGGCTGACGACTTGCTGAAGAACGCTCAGCTTATATTTTGTCTTGACTTCAACGGCACCGACCGTGTAGACGAGATGCGCGACGCCCTGGAGCAGTCGCCTGCCAAGAAGATTATGATAGACCATCATCTTGACCCGGGCATGGACACAGTGCTCACTGTTTCTCACCCTCAGATGTCGAGCACGTCGGAGCTTGTGTTCCGCATCATCTGGCAGCTTGGAGGCTTTGATGAGATGTCGCGCAAGTGTGCCGTGTGCATATACTGCGGCATGATGACCGACACGGGCGGGTTCACCTACAACTCCAACCAGCCCGAGATATTCTTCATTGTGAGCCAGCTTCTCACCAAGGGATTCGACAAGGACAAGATTTACCGCAACGTGTTCAACAACTTCAGCCCCTGGGCAATACGCCTGCGCGGCTATCTGATGAGCCAGAAGCTCAATGTCTTCAATGACCTGCATGCCGCCTACTTCACCATATCGCGCCGCGACATGCGCGACTTCCACTTTATCAAGGGCGACGCAGAGGGGCTTGTCAACGAGCCTCTGAAGATAAAGGGCCTGCGCCTGTCGGTGTCGCTGCGTGAGGACGACCGCCGCGAGAACACCATCTGGGTGTCGCTGCGCTCTGTAGACGACTTCCCGTGCAACAAGGTGGCTGCCGAGTTCTTCAATGGCGGCGGACACCTCAACGCCAGCGGCGGACGCCTGCACTGCTCGCTTGCCGAGGCGGAGAATGTTGTGCGCCGTGCTTTCGCCCACTATGAGGACTTGCTTACAAAGTGACAAGAACGCGTTATACAATTAAGACACACACATATATATAATACATTAATTACACAGATGAAGAATTTCAAGTTACTTTTTTGTGCCTTGCTTGCCGCTGTTGTGCTTGCATCGTGCAG
Source organism: uncultured Prevotella sp. (assembly GCA_937889855.1). Lineage (GTDB taxonomy): Bacteria > Bacteroidota > Bacteroidia > Bacteroidales > Bacteroidaceae > Prevotella. The sequence goes on along the minus strand of CALBYK010000328.1, from coordinate 3,251 downwards.
CGACTCGGAGACATATGCCGACATGAAGAAAAAGGAGCGCTCGGCCATCAACCGTTACATAAACAACCAAAAGATAAAGGTAATTTCCGAGGCGCAGTTTGAGGCCCAGGACTGCACCACCGACACAGCCAAGAACGAGTATGTGCTGTTCGACAACACCGGTGTGTACATGCAGATTCTGCGCAAGGGCACAGGCGAGAAAATAAAGGATGGCGAGCGCCTTGACATTCTGTGCCGCTTCAGTGAGTACAACCTTCTTGAAGGCGACAGCGTCGTGACCTGCTCAAACATATACGGCTACACATGGTGCAACGACCGCATGACCGTCAAGAACACATCCGGCTCGTTCACCGGCGTTTTCTCAACCGACATGTGCGTCATGTACCGATTCTACTCATCGACGGCTGTGCCGTCGGGATGGCTTGTGCCTCTTACTTACATCAACATCGGACGGTATGATAGCAAGGGGGCGGAGCTTGCAAAGGTGCGCCTCATCGTCCCACATTCGCAGGGACAGAGCGATGCCGCACAGCAGGTCTATCCATGCATGTATGAGATTACATATGAGCGCGGACGCTGATTGCGGGGCGCGACAATGTAAAGGTCAATCGAACTAAATCCCAAAAAAACACTATTGTTATGACATTGATTAAATCAATTTCGGGCATCCGCGGAACTATCGGCGGACACACGGGCGACACTCTCAACCCGCTCGACATCGTAAAGTTTACGACAGCCTATGCCACATTCATGAAGCGCAATTCAAAGAGCGAGGGGCGCGGCAAGATTGTTGTGGGACGCGACGCGCGCATCTCGGGCGACATGGTGCGCAACATCGTTTGCGGCACCCTCATGGGTATGGGACTTGATGTCATAGACATCGACCTTGCCACAACTCCCACTACCGAGCTCGCCGTGCGCTGGACAGGCGCTCTTGGCGGCATCATCATCACAGCCAGCCACAATCCGCGCCAGTGGAACGCGCTTAAGCTGCTTAACGCGGAGGGCGAGTTCCTCACAAAGGCCAACGGCAACGAGGTGCTTGAGATTGCCGAGAAGGAGGACTTCGACTATGCTGACGTCGACCACCTCGGCTCATATACACGCGACGACTCGATGAACGCGCGCCACATACAGAGTGTGCTCGACCTTGAGCTTGCCGATGTGGAGGCTATCCGCAATGCACGCTTCAAGGTGTGTGTTGACACCATCAACAGCGTTGGCGGCATAATCCTGCCCGACCTTCTGAAGGCTCTCGGCGTGGAATACACTATCCTCAACGGCACTGCCAACGGTGATTTCGCGCACAATCCGGAGCCGTTGGAGAAGAACCTGCACGGCATCATGGACGAGATGAAGAGCGGCAAGTACGATCTTGGCATAGTTGTCGACCCTGACGTTGACCGCCTTGCCTTCATCTGCGAGAACGGAGTAATGTTCGGTGAGGAGTACACGCTCGTGAGCGTAGCCGACTATGTGTTGTCGCACACCAAGGGCAACACCGTGAGCAATCTCTCCTCTACACGCGCCCTGCGCGATGTCACCGTGAAGCACGGCGGCGAGTACACGGCTGCTGCCGTTGGCGAGGTGAACGTCACGACAAAGATGAAGGAAGTTGGTGCCGTAATCGGCGGTGAGGGCAACGGTGGAGTGATTTATCCTGAGAGCCACTATGGACGCGACGCTCTCGTCGGCATCGCTCTGTTCCTCTCCTCGCTTGCCCACAAGAAGTGCACGGCAAGCCAGCTCCGCGCCACCTTCCCCAACTATTTCATTGCCAAGAACCGCATCGACCTCACTCCGTCTACCGATATAGACGCTATTCTCGGCAAGGTTAAGGAGATGTTCAAGGACGAGAAGATTACCGACATTGACGGTGTGAAGATTGACTTCCCCGACAAGTGGGTGCATCTGCGCAAGTCGAACACCGAGCCTATCATCCGTGTATACAGCGAGGCTTCCACCATGGATGAGGCCGACGCGCTGGGCAAGAAGCTCATGCAGGTGGTGTACGACATGCAGTAGAGAATATATAACTGAAGTTTCGGATTCAGCCAATTATGTTAAATCCGAATGAATATATAATAGATAAACTGATAAAGCAAAAGCCGCAGCATAGCCAGTGTTTTGGAATGTTGCGGCTTTTCGCTTTTTTATGGTATGTAAATTTTTTGTTTGCTGTTATGAGAATATTGTTAGCAACAGTTTTGTTTATGGTTTCGCTTTACGCCAACGCCCAGCATGAGGCAGCGTTTCCTTATCCATCCATCCCCGATACGCTCCGCGCTCCGTCGGCACGTGCCGGCTATCTTGTCAATCACTACTGGGACGGCTACAACTTTGCCGACACAACACAGAATGTTGCCGGCGGCATGGCGGAGCAAGGTTTTGTCAACTTCCTTGACCTCCTTCCGCGCGTGCCGCGTGCTGTTGCGGCCAGTGGCATGATGGCGTTTGTGGACAGGTTGTACGAGGACTGCCAGCCTGCCGTGCGTGATTATTTTGCCGGTCTTGCCGACAGCTATCTTGGCAATGACGACTCGCCCATGCGTGATGATGTTCTCTATGCCCAGTTTCTTGACATCATGGGAGCAAGCAAGTTTGCGTCGGTAGCCGAGCGCACGCGCAATGACTATATGGCGCGCAACCTGCGCAAGAACCTGCCTGGCACGACGGCTGCCGACTTCGACTACATCGACCGCCATGGCAAGCGCCGTTCGCTTCACAGCCTCGCAGCCCCGATGACACTCCTTTATTTCTACGACCCCGACTGCGGCCATTGCCGCCAGGTGCTGGAGCAGCTTCTTGGCATTCCACAGCTTACGAGTGAAGACGGTGCCGTGCGCGTGCTTGCCGTCTATCCATACGGCTACGACGAGCGCTGGAGCGCCGCCCCGCGTTTCCCATCTACATGGATAGACGGCTACAGTCCTGACGGTGACGTGACGGCACGCGATGTGTACTATATCAAGTCTATGCCGTCACTGTATTTGCTCGACAAGGACAAGAAGGTTGTGCTGAAGAATCCGTCTGTTGAGGTGTTGCGCAAGGCTCTGTCTGGTGGTTGCCGTTACCAATTCTTTAAAACGCAGCTTTAGTCGTTGTAAATCAGTATCTTACAAATTCTTTCCTCGTGATACAAAAACAGCGAGGAACAGACGGAAGCAGTCAATACCTATCTTCACTCGGTCTATGCTGACGGTGACGGAACCATGTCGGAAAGAAACTGTGAGCATCGAAGAATTGCATCA
>CALBYK010000327.1 GCA_937889855.1 uncultured Prevotella sp. | reverse complement strand
AGGTGTGGAATGGTGTATATCTTAGCTTGCTGTCGCGGGCAAGAGAGTTGTCGTGGTTGATGTGGCCGTTGTCGGCTATTATCTCGCAGGCAAAGTCGTCGGCGGAGATGTCGGCGGGGTTGTCGAGCTGGTGCAGCGAAATGGTGAGCTGCTTGGTGTCGCGCACGAGCGAGATGGTGTCGTGTGTGGCCTGGAGGTCGCGCACGGTGGTGAGATGGCTGGACATGCCGTGCCACAGAGTGTCGAGGGGTGCTGAGTTGTCAACGTCGCAGATGTCGCCGCCCTCGATGCGGTCGAGCACGGTGTTGAAGGTTGTCATGTGCTCGCCGTCGGTGTGGGCGTGGATGCGAAACTTGGCACCGGGCGTTGCGAGAGCGTCCTTGTAGCGTTTCTGCTTGGCGATGGCGATGAACTGGTAGTCGCCAGGCTGCAGGTTGAGGTGCACGGCGAAGTCGTGCCGGCGCAGCGGAGCATCGGCGGCGGTGTTGTAGGCATCCTGTCGGAAGAGGAAGTGTCCGTCCTTGTCGTACACCATGAGTACGATGCCGCCCACGTGGTCGCTGAAGAGGTCGGCACGCTGCGTGTTGTAGTCGTACTTGAAGTGTAGGTATATGCCTGTGTCGCACGGCTCAAGGTCGTCGTGCATCAGTGAGCAACTGCCGAGCGTGAGGGCTGTGGCGAGGAGTGCCGTGAGAGTGCGTAGAGTTGTTTTCAAACCGTGAAACATAATGTTGTTTTTTTTTTGTGGTTAGTGTAGTATGAGATACGGCTCTAAGGCCGTACCTCATACTGTGTTGGTGGTTAGAGTTCAACGTTCTGGCTGCGCTTTGCCCAGTCGAGGATATTGATGCTTACAGAGATATAGCTCTTGTTCTCGTCATCGGGATCATTGGTGACAGTAGGAACGGTCGGTGAGCCCGGGTTGGAGATCTTGTTGACCTTGAGGTTGTACCAGTTGTTGCGCACAACGCCGTAGCGGCCAAGATAGTCCGCGTTGTTATTATCGTATGTCGCTTCGCCAACAGCCCACGGAGTACGCTCGTTGAAGTGCTTGATGCGTGCCACATAGTAGGAGATGCCATTGGCGTAGGTATATACTTTGCCAAGTTTGGCCTTCACAGAGGTCAGGATACCATCGGCATCCGTCAACGCACTACCATTGACAGAAATATTATTACAGAGGTATTTGTCAAAGACATCCTCAGAAGCAACTTCAGCGCCTGATTCCAACTTGGCTTTCAAATTAGAGTCATCAATACTTACTTTATCAACGCTTATCTTATTAGTCGGATTTACCTTATTGTAAGCCTCAACGACATACGTCTTAATCTGCGCCAGGAACTTTGTCGGAGTCCATGTCTCGGGACGTGTGCCAAGCATAAAGAATGTGCCGCCGTATTCGTCGTTTTCACCATCAGTCATGTCCTTAGGAGAGTATTTAGCCCTGAACACCACGCGTGTGGTCTGGTTCTGCAGCATGTTGTTGATGTCGAAGGTGTTCTCGCAGCAATAATACGACTTATCTACGTCAACAAGACCTCCAGTTTCACCAACAGCTCCACCTCTTGTATAATCGTTAATGGAATAGCTGTCAATTGTACCGTCAGGCTTCATCACATAGAAGTTGTCGTCAACATCTGCCGGATCATAGCCTGAATAGTTCGGGTCCTTTGCCCAGTACACACGCTTGAATGTGGTGTTGCTGCCGTCATAGAATCTTTCGGTGCTCCAAATATCAGAGAAATCTGTCGACAGGCCTGTCGTCACGTGCACAGGATAAGTCTTCTTGTTAATAACGTCGAGTCCCCAATCCAATATCTGGACATTATCCTCATTGTATGTTCCTCCGTCAATCTTTGTCTCGTCTGCGTATTTATCCGTATTTACAGTGACCTTGGCCAGTCCGCGCTCCACATAGATGTTGGTTGCGGTATGTGCGGCAGCCTGTTCCTTTGAGGGATATATTCCGCTGATGTTGACAAGGGTGGTAGGCTCGGTAGAACTGTTCACATACTGCGGGGCGTTGGCCATCACGATTCCGTTGCTTAAACTTGCGTAGTCTTCCGTAGCATTGTCTGCTTTTTCGCTCCATTTTTTGAATGTGTCACCTTTTGTCGGCAAAATTATCTTGCCGGTTTCATCATCAACATTATTATTGAGCAACACCAATGCATAGTAGTCGGTCGCTGTGTTTGAGGCCCCAGTGCCAAGGTCCACCACGATTGTGGCCTCAGTTGTCACGCCGTCGGTGCCGACGCCCTTCCAGGGGTTCATGTCAGTAAGTGGAGCCGACGTCACAAACGTGTAGTCACCCTCAGATTTGGCCGTGCCTTTCTGGAACACCAGCACAGTGCCGTTATTCACGGCATACTCCGAGGCATCGCCGCCATCGAATTCTGGGGTACCGGGCTTCGGGTCTTCGTCAGCACGTGTGCCGTTTGTCGTTGGCAGATTAATCTTGAACGCCGCGTAAGCCTGTCCCTTCTGCGTGGGGTTCTCCGGATTCGGGTTCACATCGTCGTTGCTTGAGCAAGCAACCAAGGCAGAAGCCATAACAGCCATGCCGAATAGATTCTTTACGTTTACCATAGTTGTTAGAGTTTTTTGAGTTTATAAATGTTTTCAGAAAAAAATCGAATTACATAGGTTTCACCCGTCTGGCGTTCTCCTCAGCCTCGCGGCAGCCAGCCTTTGCAGCCTCGTCGAAGAGCCGTCGGGCGTTGGCGTAGTCCTTGACGAGATAGGCAATCGTGGCGCGCACGTTGACGGCCTCGGCAGAAGAGCCTGACTTCTCGGCATAGTGTGCCGCGGCTGCCATGTCGCCCCGTTGCAGGGCTGCACAAGCTGCGTTGAGGTTGGCAGTGGAGTCGTTGGGGAAGAGGCGCACGGCGATGTCGAACACCTCGTTAAACTCCTCCGAGCCAGGCTCCATGGTCTGCGCCACGAGATACATCTCCTCGAGCGATAGCTGCTGCGGCCGTGTCTTGAGAATCTGCTTGGCCTCCTCCACGGAGAAGGGGCGCACGGTGTAGCTGATGGTGTAGTCGCTGTGGCGCAGGCGCGGATATATGGAGTCGCAGATAATGCGGTAGTCATCGGGATAGAGCTTGCGTATGCGCTGATCCTTGGCATCCGGGTCCATGGCAGACTCGGCTATGCGGTTTATCTCCGTCCAGTGCTTTATAGACGATGTGGCAGCCACTTTCGGGATGAATCCTTCCCAGTCCTCGGCAGTGGAGCTGCTGCTGAACAGCTCAGGGCTGATGTCGTAGAGTCCAGCCACATAGCTCTTCAGCGCGGCGGCACGCTCGCGTGCCAGGCGCTCGTTGTTCTTGTAGGGTCCGTCGGGCGAGGCATAGCCGTGTATGTTGATGCCTGTTATCGCCACGTTCTTGTCGGCACGCACAAGGTCGATGGTGCGCGTTATCTTGGCAAGCTCACGCGCGTTGTCGAAGAGGTCGGCCACGATGTCGGTCTTGTTGACGCGGAAGCTCAGGAAAGCCTCTCCCTTCTCCTGCCGTTCCTTGCGTGCCTCGGCAGCCGGCTGCACGTAAACAAGCTCTGGAAACCAGGCATTGGTATCAGTGCCCACGCGCCCTACGAGTGTGGCAGTCTGGTCCTCCAGCCGTCCGCATCCACACAGGTCCTCAGCGGTAAAGAGGCCGGCGTGGCTGAAGCCGCTGATGTCTGCAATGGTCTGGCTGTAGTCAACGGTCTGCGGGGTGCCGTTGATGCGGCGCACTACGGTTGGCTGTGTGCCGTCCTTGTAGTCTGTGGCACGGTGGCTGCGCTTGTAGCGCACCTGCTGTGCCCGCCCGTTCACGATGACGGGATGCAGCGCCATGGTGTCGCCCTCCGCCACAAGCATAGGTGTGAACACCAGCCTCTGCTCTGACTTCAGTCTCAGGCTGTCGAGATTCAGACGGAACGCAATGTCCACACGGTTGTCAACCCGGCGCGTCGTCAAGCTGTCCACCCTTACAGAGCCCGAGGCAAGTGTCTGCGAGCTGGCTGATGCTGCCGCGGCTGCGCCAAACAGACAAGAGAGCATGATACGTGTCATTAAATTCGTCTTCATAACTTATTGGTCATTACAGAAAGTGTTGAATGTTTAGATTTCTTCAGAAAGCATACACAAGACTCAAGGCAGCCTTCGTTGGCCCCACATAGTTGCGGTGGTTCTTCTCGAGACACTTGTCGCAGCGTCCGTAGAGCTTATAGGGGCTGTAGGCGTAGCCTAATCCGACGGATGCCTCAATGTTCCAGTGGCGCGAGAGCAGCCATTGGTAGCCGTAGGTGAGTCCTGCCCCTACATACCACCCCTCGTAGTGGCGTCCCTCCTTGGTCTTGGGCAGGATGCCGAAGGGCATGTCGACGTTCCTCACGTTGTACTCGCCTCCGAGGGCGTGCACTCCGAAGAAGGAGCCGCCGAACTTCTGGCATGTCCACCAGCGCCATTCGGGCTCCACTGCCCAGTAGCGCACGCGCTTGCCGCCCGAGAAAGTCCAGGGGTTAAGGGCGAAGAACACTTGTGCCGTGTGGCGCTCGCCAGCCGACACCTCCACGCCGGCATTTACCGATGTGGTAGCCCATCCGAGGAGGTTGGTCTTCAGCGCCACATCCTGCGCCTTCGCGTCGGTTGCCGCAAAGAGCAGCATTACAGCCAGTCCGAATATGTGAGAATGCTTCATCATATTGGTTGAAAGCGTTTTTAGTTATTTACGTTTTTAGGTTTAATATATCTATATCCCCGCCGTGCCTGTGACACGACTATGGTCTTATCTTTTTCCGATGCAAAGATATGACATAAATCAATTTCACGTATCAAAAATCTTTCAAAAAAAATGTTTCACGCATGTAAACGTTTTCCATACAACTTTCGTTTTGTTCTTTTCGGGGGGGTAAAGAACATTTTAACACATCAAACCCCATTATATTAAAATAATGTATACATATTATAACAACATGACAAAACGACCAATATTGTTCCACGATAGAACAGATGCCTTTGCACGGATAACTTTTGCCCGAACCAATAAAAATAAGTAATTTTGCATTGCATAATCACATACACACACAACAGATGAATCTCCCCTCTGAATTTGAAACCTACACGCGACAGTTGCTCGGCGACGCGCTCTACAACCGCCTGAAGACAGGACTGGAGGCTGCCACCACGCCCGTGAGCATACGCCTCAACCCGTTCAAGACGCGAGCCAACAGTGTGTCGGGCTCCCGCCCGACACCTACCAGTGATGTTGAAGACACGCTGCTCGACTCCATTGTGCCTTGGTGTCCTGCGGCAGGACGCTATCTAAAGGCGCGCCCCAACTTCACGTTCGACCCTCTGCTTCATGCCGGGGCCTACTACGTGCAGGAAGCCGGCTCCATGTTCGTGGACCATGTGGTGCGCACGCTTATAAAGCATCCCGTCACCATGCTCGACCTCTGCGCCGCACCCGGCGGCAAGTCGACAGCCCTGCGCGCGGCTCTGCCAGAGGGCAGCCTGCTCTTCAGCAACGAGCCAATGCGGCTGCGCGCGCAGGTGCTAAGCGAGAACCTTCAGAAGTTTGGGCATGAGGATGTTATCGTGACCAACAACTATCCGCGCGACTACCGCAAGGCGCACATCATGTTCGACGCCATCCTTGCCGACGTGCCGTGCTCGGGCGAGGGAATGTTCCGCAAGGACGACGGGGCACGCGCCGAGTGGAGCACGCAGAACGTTGACAACTGCTGGCGTCTGCAACGCGAGATTATAAGCGACATCTGGCCGTGCCTGCGCCCCGGCGGACTGCTCGTCTACTCCACATGCACGTTCAACGCCCATGAGGACGAGGAGAACGTGGAATGGATAGCCAAGGAATTGGGTGCCGAGTTTGTGGAGGTGCCTACGGACGAATCGTGGAACATCACCCCTGCCGTAGCAGGCTCGGCTCCCGTCTACCGCTTCTTGCCGGGCATAAGCCGCAGCGAGGGACTCTTCCTCGCCGTACTGCGCAAAGGAGGCGTCGAGCTCCCGCTCAATGCCAAGACTGAAAATGCAGCTACATGTGTCGGGCAGGAGCTCGACACCTCCCGTAGAGGCAAGAAGAAATCAGCAAAGAGGCGCGACAGCAAGGCTACAAAACTCCCCTCCATACCAATTCCACTAACCTCACCGTCCCACTTCGCCCTGCGCTCCATCGGCGACACCTTCCACGCCATCCCCACACGCTGGGCAGACACGTTCGACGCAGCCGCTGCTGCGCTGAAGATTCTCCATGCCGGAGTGGGCATAGGCTCGCAGAAGGGCAAGGACATCATCCCCGACCATTCGCTCGCGCTCTCGCGCCTGCTTGACGGAGAAGCCTTTCCGCGTGTGGAGATCGACTACGCCAAAGCCATTGCCTATCTGCGCAAGGAGGCTGTAACGCTGCCGCCCGACACGCCACGCGGTTTCGTGGTGCTTACCTACCGCGGTGTGCCCATCGGCTTCGAGAAGAACATCGGCAACCGCGCCAACAATCTCTATCCGCAGGAATGGCGCATCAAGAGCACACACGTGCCCGAGGAAACAGTAATATTGAATTTATAAAAAACACACACTCAACAATGCAGCAATATCTCAA
>CALBYK010000326.1 GCA_937889855.1 uncultured Prevotella sp. | reverse complement strand
AGGTGAACTCGGGGTTGTGGTTGCGGTCCATACCCTCGTTGCGGAAGTTCTTGCCTATCTCGTACACACCCTCGAAGCCGCCCACGATGAGACGCTTCAAGTAAAGCTCCGTGGCGATACGCATGTACATATCCTGGTCGAGAGCGTTGAAGTGGGTGATGAACGGACGGGCAGAAGCGCCGCCGGCGATAGACTGAAGTGTCGGGGTTTCAACCTCGGTGTAGCCAGCCTCGTCGAGCACGTGGCGCAGGGTGCGGATAACTGTGGCACGCTGCAGGAATGTGTCCTTCACGCCGTCGTTGACGATGAGGTCGACGTAGCGCTGACGGTAGCGCAGCTCGGGGTCGTCGAACTTGTCGTAGGCCACACCGTCCTTATACTTCACAATAGGCAGCGGTTTTAGGCTTTTTGACAGCAATGTGAGGCTCTGGGCATGTACCGAAATCTCGCCGGTCTGTGTGCGGAACACGAAACCCTTGATGCCGATGAAGTCGCCGATGTCCATCAAACGTTTGAACACAGTGGTATAGAGAGTCTTGTCCTCGCCCGGGCAGATGTCGTCGCGTGTGATGTAGACTTGGATGCGGCCTTTTGAGTCCTGAAGCTCCACGAAGCTCGCCTTGCCCATCACGCGGCGGCTCATCATACGACCCGCAATGACCACCTCACGCTTCTCGTCCTCGTCCTTGAATTCCTTCTTGATGTCCTCAGAGAAGGCGTTGGTTGGGAATTCGGCTGCCGGATACGGGTCTATACCCATGTTGCGCAGCTCCTGAAGGCTTTGTCTTCTTACAATCTCTTGCTCACTAAGTTCTAAAACGTTCATAGTCTTATATTTCTTGTTTTTTGTTTTTATTTACTTTTTGTAAGTGTAAAATGCCGCAACAAGGCAAAATACATGTGCAAATTTACGAAATTATTCTGAAAGGGTGTGCGTTTTTCACATATTTGAAATAAAAAACCTAATATTGCCGTTTATTATCGTAATATAACAGTGGCGTACCAGAACTTTGTACAAAGGCTACATTTATTTGGTAATGGCATTACAAGGCTTTTGTAAGCACATTACTACAGCCATGTACCACCAGACATTAATGGCATTGTAATGCAAACAACTTAATTCAAGTTTCGGATTTGGAAAGCCGAGCGCAGCCAATTAGCTAAATCAAAATGTTGGTGACACTTTTATGGAGATTGGTGATACATCCAATGACACTTCTCACTGTTTTTCGCAATATCCCTCACGACATAAAACCCTGATTACAAGCAATATACAACAAAACATGATACTTTGACACTTTTTTATAAAAAAACAAAAAAGCAGCCCTGAAAAGACATGAGTGTAGAATACTCCTGCTTTTCAGGGCGCAATACATATGCCATTAAATTGATTTAAGCTCTTTCAAGCGCCATCCCGACATTAGTTGCGGAACACGAGTCCGTTCTTGTCTGCATCGATGGTGATTGGCTTCTCGCGCTTTACCTCGTCTGAGAGAATCTTCTTCGAGAGGTCGTTGAGCACACAACGCTGGATTGCACGCTTTACTGGGCGTGCTCCGAACTCCGGATCGAAGCCCTCGTCGGCAAGATAGTCGATGGCGGCAGGTGTCACGTTCAAGGTGAAGCCCTGCGGATCAAGCATCTTCTTCACAGCGTTCATCTGCAAGGTCACTACCTGTGCAATCTCCGGTTTCGTGAGCGGCAAGAACATGATGGTCTCGTCGATACGGTTGAGGAACTCCGGACGGATGGTCTTCTTGAGCATCTCCATCACCTTCTCCTTGGTGTCGCTAATCACATGGTCGCGGTTCTCCGGTGTTATGCCTGCGAACTGCCCCTGGATATACTGGCTTCCGAGGTTGGAGGTCATGATGATGATGGTGTTCTTGAAGTTTACCGTGCGTCCCTTGTTGTCTGTAAGACGACCATCGTCCAATACTTGAAGGAGGATGTTGAACACGTCCGGGTGAGCCTTCTCAATTTCATCGAACAGCACCACAGAATATGGTTTACGGCGCACAGCCTCGGTCAGCTGACCACCCTCGTCGTAGCCAACGTATCCTGGAGGCGCACCGATAAGGCGCGAAACGCTGAACTTCTCTTGATACTCGCTCATGTCGATACGCGTCATCATCGTCTCGTCATTGAACAGGTATTCAGCCAATGCCTTTGCAAGCTCGGTCTTGCCGACACCTGTCGTGCCGAGGAAGATAAACGATGCGATAGGACGCTTCGGGTCCTGAAGTCCGGCACGCGAACGGCGGACAGCATCACTCACGGCACGTATGGCCTCATCCTGACCAATGACGCGCTTGTGGAGTTCTTCCTCAAGATGAAGGAGTTTCTCGCGCTCGCTCTGCATCATGCGGGTTACTGGTATGCCTGTCCAGCGACTGACAACCTCGGCAATGTCGTCTGCTGTAACTTCCTCGCGTATCATGGCGTTGCCGTCCTGGGTAGACTTGAGCTGGTTCTGAATGCTCTTGATGTCGTCGTCGAGTTGTTTCAACTTGCCGTAGCGTATCTCAGCCACGCGCTCGTAGTTGCCCTCGCGTTCGGCACGCTCTGCCTCGAACTTCAGTTGTTCAATCTGCTGCTTGTCCTGCTGTATCTTGTTCACAAGAGCCTTCTCACTCTCCCACTTTGCGCGGAACGAACTCTCCTGATCCTTCAACTCTGCAATCTCCTTGTCGAGCTGTGCAATCTTGTCGGTGTCGTTCTCGCGCTTGATTGCCTCGCGCTCTATCTCGAGCTGTTTCAGCTTACGTGTAATCTCATCAAGTTCCTCAGGCACAGAATCGCGCTCCATACGGAGTTTTGCCGCTGCCTCGTCCATAAGGTCGATGGCCTTGTCGGGGAGGAAACGGTCGGAGATGTAACGCTCTGATAGTTTCACGGCAGCGATGCAGGCGTCATCCTGTATACGCACTTTATGATGGTTCTCATAACGTTCCTTCAAGCCACGTAGTATTGATATGGCCGAAAGCTCGTCTGGCTCGTCCACCATCACGGTCTGGAAACGGCGCTCAAGAGCCTTGTCCTTCTCAAAGTACTTCTGATACTCGTTGAGTGTGGTAGCACCGATGCTTCTCAGCTCGCCACGGGCAAGAGCAGGCTTGAGGATATTGGCTGCGTCCATCGCGCCCTCACCACCACCTGCACCGACGAGAGTGTGAATCTCATCAATGAAGAGGATGATGCGCCCGTCGGAGTTGGTCACTTCCTTGATGACGCTCTTCAAGCGTTCCTCAAACTCACCTTTATATTTAGCACCTGCGACAAGCGCGCCCATATCAAGCGAATAGAGCTGCTTATCCTTAAGGTTCTCTGGCACGTCACCACGGACGATGCGTTCAGCCAATCCCTCGACGATAGCCGTCTTGCCGGTACCAGGCTCGCCTATAAGTATAGGATTGTTCTTGGTACGGCGAGAGAGAATCTGCAGCACGCGGCGAATCTCCTCGTCACGGCCAATCACCGGGTCGAGTTTTCCCTGGCGGGCCTCCTCGACAAGGTTCTTGGCATACTTCTCAAGACTCTGGTAGTTCTCGTCGCCCGACTGCGACTGCACCTTCTGCCCCTGGCGAAGCTCCTGTATTGCCTTCACAGTTTCCGCCTCGGTCATGCCGGCGTCCTTGAGGATGCGGCTTGCCGTGCTGCTTACCTGAAGCAATGCGAGGAGTATAGGCTCAACGCTCGTGAACTCGTCGCCGTTCTTGGCGGCGAAGTCCTGCGCGCGCTGAAGCACGTTGTTGGCATCATTTGAGAGATAGGGCTGGCCACCCTGCACACGCGGCAGACGCTGAATCTCCGTGTCTACCACGGTGTCTATCTGGCTTGCATTGACACCCAGCTTCTGGAAGATGTATGTTGCTACGTCTTTGGCCTTCACCATCACACCCTTCAACAGGTGTACTGGCTCAATGCTCTGCTGTCCCTGGCGCTGTGCAGTGTTTACAGCTTCCTGAACAACCTCTTGGGCTTTGATTGTGAATTTGTCGAATGTCATATTGTGTTTCTCCTTTCTTGGTTTCTGTTTGTTTTTAAATAACTTTCGCCAATGGTAGCGCAAACTGTATGCCCACGATTATGCACCGCGACAAAATGTCACAAAACTCATATGTTTTCGTATTTTAAACTGTCAAAATGACACTTTTATATACAATTAATGGGAATATGTCAACACAAAAGCTGACACATTCCCATCAAGCTATAACAATCTGAGTACTATAAACACACCGTGATTTCGCCCGACCCATAGCAACGATGATGGTTCTCATCGTAAACCACACAGAACTGTCCTGGAGCGACTCCATGTATCGGCTCATCCGCATGCACCATCATCCTTCCATCATCAAGCATCTCAACTGTCGCCGGCAGATAGCCTGCTGTGTGGCGTATCTTGAACGTCACACGGTGCATAGGCACCTCACATGTAAGAAAATGGAAGTCGTGCACGGCAAAGTCCTTTTTGTAAGCAGTCTGCGGGTCGTAGCCATGGCTCACATAAAGGATATTGTTTGCCACATCCTTCTTCACAACGAACCACGGACCGCCGCCAAAGCCAAGTCCCTTACGCTGGCCAATGGTGTGAAACCACAGTCCACGATGCTCACCTATACGTTTGCCCGTCTCAAGCTCTATGACGTCTCCTGGCTGCTCCCCAAGATAACGGCGAATGTACTCATTATAGTTTATCTGACCAAGAAAGCAAATGCCTTGCGAGTCCTTTCGCTTGGCATTTATGAGATGCTCGCGCTCGGCTATCTCCCTCACCTCGTTTTTCTCGAAATGACCGATGGGGAATATGGCCTTGCGCAGCTGCCAGTCGTATATCTGCGCGAGAAAATCGGTCTGGTCCTTCACGGGGTCTGGGCTTGTAGTGAGCCACTTACGTCCTTCACCGTCTATTTCGGTCTGGGCATAATGACCAGTGGCAATAAGGTCGTAGTCCTTGCCACGCTTCTCATGGAAAGCTCCAAACTTTATCAAGCGGTTGCACATGACATCCGGGTTTGGAGTGAAGCCGGCACGCACCTTATCCATAGTGTAGCGCGTCACTTGACCCCAATATTCATGATGACAGTCAACCACCTCGAGCTTGCATCCATAACGATGCGCCACGGCTGTCGCCATCTCCAGGTCTTCCTCGGACGTACAGTCCCATTCCTCTTTTTCTTCAGGACCTATCTTTATATAGAAGCAGTCGGGGTGCAGCCCACGCTGCGCGAGTTCGTACACTACGACCGAACTGTCCACTCCTCCAGAGAGCAGCACAGCTATGCGCTTGTCATTCAATTCGTCGTTTGTCATATTGCGTTTAAGAGTTTTAATAAATCAGCGTACCCGATATACACCAGTAGCTATTGCTTCCGCCTTCGGGCTTGCCCTGCGGAATCTTCACGTTAATGGTGTGCTTTCCAGCCTTCAGTTCGCCTACATATATATATTCGGGATTGGTCATAGTGCCCGGGCACCAGTTTGAGCGGCTCAGATCGGACGAGCTCAGACCATTCGAGAAATTGCCGGAACACGGATTCCAGTTACGGTAGGTACCGCAATCGTCACGCCACGGAATGAATGTTATCACCTTCGTGCCGTCAACATATATCGTGTTGGGCTTCTGGTTGAACTCGTCGCCTCCGCCCCATCCACCGTGACCGGTAGTGATGTAGTAGAGCCGTGCGTCCTTCACATCCTCTTTTAATTCAAACGTTGCCGTAAGGGAGTCGTCAAGCATGAATACAGGATAGGGCTGTCCTGCCTGCTCCATATAATTAACGGTGTTGAACAGGGGCAATGTCTTTGGCATCTTGCGGTCTTCTGACGGATAATATTTCAGCTTAACGCTCAACTTATGTCCCTTGGCGTCCCAATTGCCTATATACGCTCCAATCCATACCTCGCCTTTCAAACGCTCGGCAACAGCAGTAACTTCCGACTTATAAAGCACCGAGTCGCTCCATGTCTGTCCTGGCACCTTGACATGGTTGTACTTGCGCACACCAAATCCCGTAAAGAACCTCATCAACTCCAGCGGCACATCGTATGAAGGCGTTGACGTCAGCCCGTGGTAGTCGGTGTCACCACTATGAAATGATGGAACGCTTTTCAGGTCACGCAACGCGTCGATGAACGACTGCTCCTTTCCTGTGGGAATCATGAAGACGGATCCCGTGCGGTCATAAGCGTCACCGTCCGAATACTGCACGGCCTCGACAAACACCTGACGGTTGGTTATGTCGTCCGGCAACTTCACCTTCTTGAGCACAACAGAGCCTCCGGCAGCCGCATATACCTTGTCCGGCTCCAATTGTCCGTCTGGCAGCTTGGCGTTGTTGAAGCAAAGTGTCTGCTGGTCGAACACGGGCACGACAACCACTCCGCTCTGATTGATGGCATAAGAATAGTTGCTCGCGTCAAGATAGTGTCCCCATTCAGACGGCAGCAACGAGCCAGGCTTCCTCACACCCTTTATCTCTGTTGCCTCCTCAACGGAGTCACCGTTGCGCACAACACGCAGCACGAGTCCGTCAGGCACGCCGGCATAAGTCTGTGGCGTGCCGCGCA
>CALBYK010000325.1 GCA_937889855.1 uncultured Prevotella sp. | reverse complement strand
CTATGGTGTAATGGTAGCACAACAGGTTTTGGTTCTGTTTGTGGTGGTTCGAATCCGCCTGGGACAACGCAAAAGGAGCAATCTTCCATGGAAGGTTGCTCCTTTTTGTTGGTATTTGCCAAAGTCTTGTGATAATGGCGATAAAAATCATTTGACATCTTTGGGGCATTCTCAAAATAACAGTAACTTTGTAGTCCATATACATTTTATATATTTATACAAGGGCTGCATGGCAGCCAAACAAAAAACATAGACAACATGCAAGAAACAAGACAAAACCGTATAGCTCGACTTCTTCAGAAGGAGCTAAGCCTCATTTTCCAAAGTCAGACACGTGCCATGCACGGTGTCATGGTGAGCGTCACACGCTGCCGCGTGTCGCCCGACCTCAGCATCTGCACCGCCTACCTGAGCATCTTCCCGTCAGAGAAGGCCGACGAGCTAATAAAGAATGTCACCGCCAACGAGAAGACCATACGCTATGAGCTTGGCACACGCGTGCGCAACCAGCTCCGCATCATACCGGAACTTAGGTTCTTCATTGACGACTCGCTCGACTACATAGAGCGCATTGACGAACTGTTGAAGAAATAGGCTTGGGAATAATGAACTTTCCATTCTACATCGCGCGCCGCTACATCTTCTCCAAGAAGTCGACAAACGCCATAAACGTCATCTCCGCCATATCGGTGGTGGGCGTTGCCGTAGCAACAATGGCGCTGGTGATAGTGCTCAGCGTGTTCAACGGATTCCACGACCTTGTGGCGTCGCTCTTCACCAACTTCGACCCGCAGATAGAGGTGGTGCCGACAAAGGGAAAGACAGCGCCTGCCGACGACCCGGCTCTCGCCAAGATAAGGCATCTGCCGGATGTGGCGGTAGCCACTGAGGTTGTGGAGGACCAGGCCATGGCCGTGTACAACCACCAGCAGACGATGGTGACTGTGATGGGTGTGGACGATAACTTCCAGCAGCTCACCAACATCAACGACATCCTATACGGCGACGGCGAGTTCACACTGCAGGCTGCCAACCTCTTCTATGCCATACCTGGCATACGCCTTGCACAGGACATGGGGCTCGGGGCGCGTTTTGACGGCTATCTGAAGATATTTGCCCCAGTGCGGCGCGGACAGCTCACCGACCTCGACGACCCTACGGAAGGATTTGTCGTCGACTCGCTCATATCGCCGGGTGTGGTCTTTGCCGTGAACCAGGCCAAGTACGACCGCGACCGCATAATATGCTCAATAGGCTTCGCACGCAGGCTTTTCGACCAGGACGGCATGCTCTCTTCCTTGCAGATGAGGCTTAAGCCAGGCAGCGACCTCGCGTCCGTGAAACGTGAGATGCAGCACATTGCCGGCGACCGTTTCCGTGTGCTCGACCGCTTCGAGCAGCAGGCCGACACGTTCCGCATCATGCAGATAGAGAAAGTGCTGGCATACGTGTTCCTCACGTTCATACTCGTCGTGGCGTGCTTCAACATAATATCGTCGCTATCCATGCTCATCATCGACAAGAAGGACGACGCGCAAACACTGCGCAACCTCGGCGCAACCGACAGGCAGATTGCCCGCATCTTCCTCTTCGAGGGACGCATCATATCGGCCGTGGGAGCCACTGTCGGCATAGGCCTCGGACTGCTTCTGTGCTGGCTTCAGCAGGAGTTTGGATTTGTGCACATGGGCGACAGCGCCGGCTCGTTTGTGGTCAACGCCTATCCCGTAAGCGTGCACTACGGCGACGTGGCAATAATATTCGTCACCGTGCTCCTCATAGGATGGGCGGCAGCGTGGATACCAACCCACAGGCTGGCAAAACCAAGAAAATGAAGAATGAAGAAGAACATAATATTCGACCTCGGCGGAGTGCTCGTAGGTCTTGACCCGCGGCGCTGCATCGAGGCGTTCAGAAAGGTGGGATGCGGAGTGCTTGCCTCTTATGTGGAGGAACACCGCACGGAGGATCTTTTCCTTGAAACCGAACTCGGGCGCATATCGGAAGCCGAATTCTGCGATGAGGTGCGGAGACTGTCGCACACTGAAACGTCCGACCAGGATATCGTGTGGGCATGGAACCAGCTGCTCACAACAATACCCGTTGCCAAGCTGCGCCTTCTCGACCGCTTGCGGGCTGAAGGCCACCGTCTCTTCCTGCTGTCAAATACCAATGTCATGCACTGGACATTCTGCCGTGACCAGTTGTTCACTGCAGACGGCAAAACCCCTGGCGACTATTTTGAGCATATATTCCTATCCTATGAGATGCATCTCGCCAAGCCCGACACTGCCATCTTTGCCGAGGCCATGCGAAAGGAGGGACTGAAGGCGGAGGACACCGTCTTTGTTGACGACCGTGAGGAGAACTGCCTCGCTGCCCAAAGTCTCGGCATTGGGACGGTCTTGGAGACAACGGGCGAGGACTGGACTGGAAGAATGGAAATATTGAATAATTGAGGGATGGAGATATTGAAAACGCATTACTGCGCGACAATAGGATTCTTTGACGGAGTGCACCGCGGCCACCAGTTTGTCATAGAGCGTCTTAACATGCTCGCGCGGCAAAGGTCGATGGAGTCGATGGCAATAACGTTCGGCAACCATCCGCGGCAAGTGGTGCATGCCGACTATATACCGCAACTGCTCACGCCGCCGGACGAGAAACTGAGGCTGCTCACCGCCACCGGCGTTGACCACGTGGAGGTGCTCACCTTCGACGCAGACATGGCCGCCATGTCGGCACGCGACTTCATGCGCGAGGTGCTTTTCGGGCGACTTGGCGTGCGTGCCTTGCTTATAGGCTACGACAACCGCTTCGGGCATAACCGTGCCGAGGGGCTTGCCGACTATGTGCGCTATGGCAGGGAGATGGGCATGGAGGTGATAGCCAACAGTCCAATTGATGTGGACGGACTGCGTGTGTCGTCGTCGCTCATACGCCGCCTGCTTGCGGAGGGCGACGTGAAGGAGGCTGCCAGCTGCCTCGGCAGGGAGTTCAGAATGGAGGGCAGTGTGGGTCATGGCTTCCAGGAGGGACGCAAGATAGGATTCCCCACAGCCAACGTTGTGCCCGACTGCGCTCAACAGATAGTGCCCGAGGCGGGAGTGTATGCAGTGAGCATAAGCATAGAGGGAGGAGAGCCCCTGCCGGCAATGATGAACATTGGCACCAACCCAACCTTCGGACGCGACCGCCTGACGCTTGAGGCACACATTATAGGCTTCTCCGGCGACATCTACGGAAGGCACGTCAGCGTTGACTTCAACAGCCGGCTGCGCGACGAGCGGCGTTTTGACAGCATTGACAGTCTGCGAGCTCAGCTCCAGCATGACAAGGAAGCGGCTGCTGAGGCGTTGCATAGAAGATAATAACCCCATAAAAATACGCAAATGAACAAGAAAGTAATCGTTGACTCGTTAATGTATCTCGTGGTGTTCGCTGCCATTCAGGTGGCGGTGGGAATCGTTGCAGGGTTCCTGCGCCAAACCCACGAGGCAACGCCAATGTTGACAATCGCCACGTCCATAGTAAGCGGATTGCTCACCATTGCCATCTTCGCATGGAGGCATTGGGCACCGGTGAGCGGCAAGTACATCAACCAGCGCCCGTGGTTCACGCTCTTTTGGGTGGCGTGTCTTGCGGGAGGCTCGGCAATGCCGCTCACGTTCGCCTTGGAGCAGACAGGGCTGACCATGCCCGACTCTTACACGCAGCTCTTCAAGGAAATAATGCAGCACGACCTGGGATTCATTGCTGTGGGCATATTGGCACCGGTTGCTGAGGAGATGGTGTTCCGCGGCGCCATACTGCGCCGCTTGCTTGAAGCTACAGGCAGACGCAAGGCTTGGATTGCCATAGTCGTCACGTCCGCGCTCTTCGGTGTGGTGCACGGCAACATGGTGCAGGGCATAAACGCTTTCGTTCTTGGACTGTTGCTGGGATGGATGTATGTGCGCACGCGCAGCGTGGTGCCTGGCATTGTGTTCCACTTCACCAACAACGCCATAGCCTTCTTCTCCTTTCGCCTCTTGCCTGACGCTGCCGACAAGACGCTGCTCGAGTTTTATGGAGGCAACATGACACGTGTGCTGCTTGCCGTGGCGTTCTCGCTGATGATATTCGGCGCCGCGCTCTATCAGCTTAACCTTCGTCTTTGCAGGCTCCCTGAGGGAAAATCGTAAAGAGAGGGAAATGGACACAACAAATATAAAGGAGATATAAGCCAATGAGTTTACCCGATTTCAAGGCCGTTACGGTGGAATATGCCGTCCGTATGACAAACGGGAGCCATATAGACAACGACATATTGCTGCTCGACGAGATTGCATTGACGCCGTTGCCAAGGGAGCCGCGCCGCATGCAGAGCCTGTTCTTGGCACTGTGCACTAATGGTAGGGCACGCTATTTCGTCGACTCGGTGGAGCATGTAGTGGAAGCTGGCGACATAATCATCATAAACCCAGGGCGTGTCACCTACGACTGCACCATGTCGCCCGACTGCCGTGGCATAGGGATAATTATCGACTACGAGTTTTTCAAGGAGATAATAAAAAGCGTGCACGAGTTGTCGGCTCTGTTCTTGTTTGCCCGCAACCATCCCGTGTTCCGCATGCCGAGTCATCGCGCCCACTTTATAGCTGAGACGTTTGCGCGTATGAAGGCAAAGATGGATGAGGAGTCAAACCACTTTAGAAGGGAGATGGTGCAGTCGCTGTTTCTCACGATGGTGTATGAACTGTGCAACGAGATATACAATGTGCAGTCGGGCAATGACGAGCGGCACACGCGGGCAGAGGAGATATTTACACAGTTCATATTGCTCGTGGAGAAGAACTTCCGCACCGAGCGGCGCGTGAGCTGGTACTCGGAGCAGTTGTGCATATCGCCCAAGTATCTGTCGGAGACGGTGAAGACGGTGTCGAAGCGTACACCCAACGACTGGATTGACTCTTATGTCACCATTGAGCTGAGAATGCTCTTCCGCAACACACAGAAGAGCATAAAGGAGATTGCGCAGGACCTGAATTTCTCCAACCAGTCGTTTCTTGGCAAATATTTCAAGGAACATGTGGGGATGTCGCCGTCTGAATACCGGAGAAAGTGACAAAGCTTGATATATGTCAAAATATCGCAGAAAATGTCAAAAAAATCATTTGCTTTTTGCATAAACGCAAACAAATAGCTATCTTTGCAATGTGTTCGAGAGAATGCAATGTTTTTTCATTAGGTTAGTAGTTTGATAGATTTTAAGGTAAAGATTATGTTATTAGATTTTGAAACTATCGCAATGTTGGCCTAGGGTCATGAATATGATTGCTAAGGCTTTGCTTTAGTCCAAAACCAACATTCGTTAACATTATTCTTTGAGAGGCCGGTGCGAGTGATTCGTGTCGTCCTTTTTTTTTTGTACCTACTCAAACTGCTTTATGATAGTGTACGTCAATAAGAGTTTGCTTATAGACCTGGCGTAATTTTTCTAAAAATATTTGTCGATTCATCTTTTTTGTGTAAGTTTGTAGGCAATAAGCAAAAAAGAGAAGATTATGAACAACAAACCGAAACATTTAGGATGGATCATCGCCGGAGTGGTGGTGGTTGTGCTCGTGCTATGGGGTGTGGGCAGCTATAACGGACTTGTCAACATGGACGAGGAAGTGAACAACAAGTGGGCTAATGTCGAGACGCAATACCAGCGCCGCAGCGACCTCATCCCCAATCTGGTGAGCACTGTCAAGGGCTACGCCAAGCACGAGAGCCAGACGCTTGAGGCTGTCATGGCAGCACGCTCGCAGGCTACGCAGGTGAAGATTGACCCCTCCAACTGCACCCCGCAGCAGCTCGCCCAGTATCAGAAGGCACAGGGCGACGTGACAAACGCTCTTGGCAAGCTGCTCGCCATCACCGAGAACTATCCCGACCTCAAGGCCAACCAGAACTTCCTTGAGCTGCAGTCGCAGCTTGAGGGGACGGAGAACCGCATCAACGTGGCACGCAAGGACTTCAACGATGCTGCCAAGGAGTACAACGTGAGCATACGCCGTTTCCCCAAAAGCATAATAGCCGGTGTCTGCGGGTTCGACAAGAAGAACTATTTCGAGGCTGAGGCAGGCGCGGAGAAAGCACCCAAAGTAGAGTTCTAAATAGTTTGCAATGACAACAGGACGTAATCCAGCCCATGCACGCGCATTATGGTCAGTGCGTGTGTTGCTCACCGCCATTCTTATGGCGGTGTGGGCAGCCACCGGAGTGGCTACCGAAAACAGGCAGTATGCTGTGGGCGACGTGCCAAACGTGCGTCTGCAGGATGCGCGCCAGTATGTCAGCGACCCTTCGGGCATACTCACCGCCACGGCACGCGACTCCATCAACGCCGTTCTTGGCAGGCTGGAGCAGACGACGGGCATAGAGACGGCTGTCGTCATGCTGCCGTCAATAGGCGAGGACGACATCTTTGACTTTGCGCACGAGCTGTTTCGCAAGTGGGGCATAGGCAAGAAAAAGTCGGACAACGGATTGCTCATCCTCTTCGTCATGGATCAGAGGAAGGTGCGCTTCACTACGGGCTATGGCCTTGAGGGCACCATGACAGACGCCATGTCCAAGCGCATACAGATGCAGCAGATGGTGCCACGCTTCAAGGAAGGCGACTGGGATGGCGGCATGGTGGACGGTGTGCGTGCGGCGGCAAAGGTGCTTGACGGGTCAATGGAACCCGAATCTGGCTCGGACGACGACGATGGATGGACCGTTGCGCTGTTCATGCTTGCCGTCATTGTCGGGGCAACAATTTTCGTGATAGTGCTTTTGGGCGAGCAGCAACGCTGCCCCAAATGCCACAAGAAAGGCGCGCTCAAGAAGATTGACTCAAGGACACTGCGTCTCACGGCAGGTCATGGCGGCAGACGTGTGCGTCGCACAACATATGTGTGCAAGTATTGTGGACACATAGTGACGAAGGACGAGAACATCGACGACTCTGGCAACGCTCTCGCCACGGGTGCCATGCTCGGCTCCATGTTTGGCGGCAGCAGTTCGGGCAGTGACTCGTTCGGAGGTTCCTTTGGCGGCGGCTCGACGGGCGGAGGCGGCTCAACGTCAAGCTGGTAAATGACTGGAAGAGAGTGCCGCAAAACTCCGAATTGTAGACAAACAACAACATTTGTAGGAGGCTATGTGACTTAATACAGATTTACTTTACACGCTTTTAACAATTAAAATCGTGTAAAAAT
>CALBYK010000324.1 GCA_937889855.1 uncultured Prevotella sp. | reverse complement strand
CAAATGATTGTTTCGCTATCTGACTTTTAGCATCAGCAGAGAAACGAATGGGGCCACATTGCATGAATATGATAGGTTGATGTCCATCCTTGCGGATAGGAGTTGCCGTCAGGCCATAAACAGTATGTGCCTTTACGCCCTTCAGTACATTCTCAAATGTTATAGACGACACATGGTGACATTCATCCACTATTACCATTCCATAGTTTTCAACAAAAGGCTTTACGCTATCGCCATCAAGACATGACTGGATGAGTGCAATATCAACAATACCGTTGAGTGAGTTACCTGTAGAGTCGAGACAACCTATCGCAGAGAATTTCTTGCGACGACCACGCTTCTTCGGCACCGGAGGTTCAACATAGTCAATGTTCAAGAACTCCGTTAGGCGTTCATGCCATTGGTTAAGCAATGCCTTCGAATGAACAAGAATAAGTGTACTCACCTTTTTTCG
The DNA here is from genome assembly GCA_937889855.1 of uncultured Prevotella sp. Classification (GTDB taxonomy): domain Bacteria; phylum Bacteroidota; class Bacteroidia; order Bacteroidales; family Bacteroidaceae; genus Prevotella. Next base: position 1,244 of record CALBYK010000324.1, on the reverse strand, counting down.
TGCAATGATTGCGGCCGCTGTAACTGTTTTTCCAAATGCCGTTGTAGCGTGAAGTACGCCATTACTGTGCTTTAGCAATGCGTTGATAGCAGCCAGTTGTTCTTCTCGTTCTTTGCCTTGAAAAGAAACAGATATCGGCATACCATGGTTGGTCTCGTCAACAACATTATACTTTATTCCATTCTCATTGAGGAAAGAAAGTATTGCATCTTCGCAACCGCGAGGCATGGCGAGATAGTCGTCAGTGATGTCAAAACATGAGATGATGCGAGGTGTGGAATATGTGGAAAGTCGCAGTGCCTGCTTGCTATAAAATTCGGGGTTCTTGAATGATGCTATTCTTTTAAGGTGATTCAGTACTTTTGCCGAAATAGCCTTTAGCGGAATGTAAATCTTATCGGCCTTGGTGATTTCTATTTCAGAATAAAAATCGCCTTTGGAAATATCTTGTGGTATAGGAGTAACCCAAGGCTTGCTCTCACTTGAAGTGGTGAGTGCTCCAAGTTCTTCACAGACATGTAGGTTTAGCAGCATGTCAACTTCTGTATCCTTCACCTTGTTGATATTATAAAGGAAAGCCCACTGGTCTTTGTACACCAGGAAATCGTCATCTACGAAAACACTATTCCGTCTTTTGCGAGCCTGTCCCTGCAATGGCAAAGCAACCAAGTTGCCAAAGCCTCCTTCGGGCATTCTGTCTTGGTTTGGAAAAAATCTGTCGTATGAGTTGAAGGACATACGACCATTATGCCGCATAGCCTCTGTAAGGATGGCATTCCCTAATCGTCTTGCCTTGAAAGCTGGTATTGGCTCATCAAAGAAAATCCATACATGGGCACCATTACCTGAGCGCGAGCGCTCAATGGCATAAGGAATATTCCATTCTTTGCATACTCCAACAAATGCAAGGACATCGTCTTTATAGCCATACTTACAGCTCTTGTCATCGAAATCGGTACAAAGAAAGGTACAGTTGTTGTCGGGCATTATGGCATACAGTCCGATAACATCACAACGGTTCTCGTCCTTGCCCTCCAAATGACGATAGAGGTCTTGATAAGTGAGTGGCGCAAAATGTCTGTTAGGACAATCTGCACATTTGTATTTCTTTTTGTCGCATACGCCTCGCCTCCATTCATTGATACAGACAGGTTGGTAACCGCTCTTGCCAGTTGTTTTACTGAACCATCTTCGCGCAAACACATCTTCTCTGCCCTTGAACAAGGAATGAAAAATGGCGACAC
>CALBYK010000323.1 GCA_937889855.1 uncultured Prevotella sp. | reverse complement strand
GAGGTTCTTCATTGAAGAACTTCACGGTATTGGCCGATAGTTTTGCGATGTCTACGAGAACGTTCTCGTCAGGATGTCTGTTTATCAGAGTGTCGGCAAGGAAGAACACACCCTTCTTGGTGTTGAGTATATGCATTGTAGCGAATGTGTTGTATTCCTTCCTTATGCCGATAACCTCTTTGGCTACCTTGATGGTGTTGGAGTACTTAGTGTACAGTCCTGTTATGAATGCGTCGGCGTCACCTGTCTCAACCATCATCATTCCGAAATAGTTGCGCTCATACATTTTGTCGTAAGCTTCCTCAAATGTGTAGCCTTGACGTGCGCGCTTCTTTGCAAGATGCTTTGCGTAAGTGGCACGGCGTCCCTGCTCCTGGTCGGCACGCATGTCTATAAGCTCTATGCCATCGAGGTTAAGTTTCAGTCGGTCGGCAACTCTGCGTAAGCGGTCGGGGTTTCCAAGAAGGATAGGGTAGCAAATGCCTTCTGTCTTAGCCTGAACAGCAGCTTTCATCATAGACGGGTGCGCGCCTTCAGCAAATACGATGCGTTGCGGGTGCATGCGTGCAGTATCGTGCAGGTTGCGTGTAAGCTTGGTTTCCTGTCCAAGAAGTACCATAAGGCTCTTTTTGTAGGCCTCCCAGTCGGTTATGGTCTTTCGTGCTACACCGCTTTTGATGGCTGCTTTTGCTACGGCAGCGCTCACTTCTGTGATGAGTCGTGGGTCGACGGGTTTCGGAATGAAGTATTTAGGCCCGAATGTGAGGTCGTTGACATGGTACACTTCGTTCACAATGTCAGGTACGGGTTGTTTTGCAAGATCGGCAATTGCATGTACGGCAGCCATCTTCATCTCTTCGTTAATGGCCTTTGCATGAACGTCAAGAGCGCCTCTGAATATGTAAGGGAAACCGATGACGTTGTTTATTTGGTTGGGATAGTCGCTGCGTCCTGTTGACATGAGCACGTCCGGACGACTTGCCATCGCGTCCTCGTAGCTTATCTCCGGCACGGGGTTGGCGAGTGCAAAGACTATCGGCTGGTTGGCCATTGAGCGTATCATGTCCTGTGAGAGCACATTTCCTTTGGAGAGGCCAACGAATACGTCAGCGCCCTTTATGGCTTCCTCAAGTGTGTGTACGTCGGTACGTGTTGTGGCGAAGAGTTTCTTCTGTGGAGTGAGGTTTGGACGGTCGGCTGGGATCACACCCTTTGAGTCAAGCATAACAATGTTCTCTATCTTTGCGCCAAGAGCCACATACAGTTTGGTGCAGCTGATAGCAGCCGCTCCGGCCCCGTTTACCACTATCTTTACTTCCGATATGTTCTTGCCTGCAACCTCAAGCGCGTTCTTCAGGCCAGCCGCAGAGATGATGGCAGTTCCGTGTTGGTCGTCGTGCATGACTGGAATGTCGAGAGTCTTCTTGAGGCGTTCCTCAATATAGAAACACTCCGGGGCTTTGATGTCCTCGAGATTTATGCCGCCAAATGTTGGCGCGATTTTCTCTACAGCCTCACAGAATTTCTCTGGGTCTTTTTCGTTCACCTCAATGTCGAAGACGTCTATTCCGCCGTATATCTTGAAAAGAAGTCCTTTGCCTTCCATTACAGGCTTGCCGCTCATAGCACCGATGTCTCCAAGGCCAAGCACAGCCGTGCCGTTTGATATTACGGCAACCAGGTTGCCCTTGTCGGTGTATTTGTATACATTGTCCGGATTCTGCTGTATTTCCAAACAAGGGAACGCAACACCCGGAGAGTAAGCTAAACTAAGGTCTGTTTGGGTGTGGTAGGGTTTTGTCGGTTTTACCTCAATTTTGCCTGGACGACCGCTCTGATGGTATTCGAGAGCGCTTTCTTTTGTAATTTTCACCATGCTGTTGTTTATTTAATGTCTGTTGTATTAGTTATTTTATATGGCAAAGTTAATTAAAAACGTGCACACGTCCAACTTAATACTATATTTTTTAATTACTATTTCTATTATTTATATAGAATCGGTCAAAAAACGCAGAAAACTATTCTTGTCTAAATAGTTTTTTATAACTTTGCAGTCTGTAAAGTAATACTTCTCAGTCAGTATTCGGTATTAATTAACATAAAAGCATATTTTTAATACACTCTATAATAATGTATAAAGAAAGCCCTCAGACAAATTACAGGTTGGAATTGCCCGAGAAAATTCTCAAAGTGGCTATGCATGAGTTTCTCCATCATGGTGTAAAATCAGTAAAGATGGATGACATCGCTTGCTTGGTTGGCATTTCCAAGCGCACTCTATATGAGATATATTCTAACAAGGAGGAATTGCTATTGGAATGTCTTCGTAAGCATGAGGAAGAATACGACAAGCACATGGCGCAATATGGTTGTTGCCCATATCATAATGTGATAGACATTATAATTGAGTTTTACAGAATCCAGATTGAGGATGTTTCAGGAGTGTCGCCAGTGTTCTTTCAAGACTTGCATAAATACCAGAAGGTTGCGCAAAGTGCGCAATCGCGGCGCAAAGGAATTCTTTCTTAGGGGTGTAAAGGAGGGCTATTTCCGCGGAGATATCGACTTTGACATCGTGTTGCGTATCGGGCAGGAGTCAATGGACTTGGCTATGCGCACCGAAATGTACAAGACATACAGTATGGAGCATATCTTGCATAATATACTGTTTCTTTTTATACGTGGATTGTGCACACCGAATGGTGTGGCTAAGCTTGACGCCTTTATAGCAAACCTATAGAAAAATGAAGAGAGGGTGTGTCAAAAGGAAAATTTTACTCCATTTTGACACACCCTCTGTCGTTGACTTATGTATGTATTGCTTAGAGTGATGGCTTTATGGCCTCAAGCCATGCGTCTATGCGCTCTTCAGTCTTACCGTCCTCGTTCATCTCGTCAAGGGCGAGTCCAACAAATTTGCCGTCTACGACGGCTTCGCTTTCATCGAATGTGTACCCGTCTGTTGACACCCCCTCAAGGACATTCGCCCCAGCCTCGGTCGCTGCGTCATAAAGACTTTTCATTCCACCGCAGAACGTGTCGGGAT
>CALBYK010000322.1 GCA_937889855.1 uncultured Prevotella sp. | reverse complement strand
GGTTCGAATATTATTAGTTCGGGCATGCACACCTGCGCCTGGCTTCCCTCTGCCGTCGTGACGGGTTCCTCCATGCGTATGCGCACGAGGTTGAGTTGTGCGTCAGTCCAGAGTATCTGCCGAAGGTACGACCAGTCGGCCTTGCCGTTGTGGGTGAGGTAGCGGTTTTGTTCGCTGTAGCAAATCTTCAGTTCTGAACAGTTCTGTTCCTCGTTAGCATAGATGTAGTTGTCGTCCCACGACTTGACTATGCAGCGCAGCAGATTGACGTCGAACCTGCTCCAGCGCACTTTCTTGTCCTTCTTCGGGAAGAGGCGTGCGAGCGACTGCGGAATACTTATGTTTCCGTTGATGAAACTAACGAGCATTGCAGTGGCCTTTATGTCGTATGCAAGCGATTTTGCAAGCTCTTCATCGGTAGTAGAGTGCATCTCGTTGAGCGATTTCCTGGTGTCGTGTATGCGCATTGCGGTCTCCGCCGGAATGTCGTGCTCCTTGATGAGATAGTCGAGTTTGGCGAACAGGCCTATGAAGTTGATGTTGCTGTGGGTTACACCTTGGTTGACGGCACGCTTGAAAATGTCGCGCAGAATAGTGTATTTCTCCCGAATGTTGAAGTCGGCCGTGTACACGTCTTCGAGCTGCTCGAAGAACGACATGGCGCAGTCGGCTGTGTATGTTATGTCGTTTTTGTCGTTTCTGGCTTCCATTTGTTCCGTTTGTTTTTTTGAGGCGTTTGCTTTGTGGCTGCAAAGTTATTAAACGTTATGTTAGTAGCCAAATGTTTGCCTTTAATTTTCATTGTGTGACAATAGCCCAACACGTGTTGCGCTGCTGCATATCGCATATTCATTATTTAAATCCTTTTTTTCTGTCTAAAATGCGTCTGGAGTGTTAATATTCCGAGTGTTTATGTGGCATATATTCATATTATCGTTACCTTTGCAGTCAATTAGAGATTGTTTTTGTGAGTATTAATGACAAATGGTTATGATTTTTATGAACGACAATACGAGAACACCCAATCCGATAGTAAGTTTGTTACCACTCGGTGTGCTGATATTCCTCATCGTACTTGTAGTGCGCCTGTTCCCTGACGATGCTCTCAGCGGAGCCTCCCAAGTGGCGTTGATGGCAGCCACGACGGTGTGTGTGGCTCTGTCAATGGTGGTGTACCACATCAAGTGGCGTGTTTTTGAGGACATGATAAAGAAGACGGTGGGCGACGCAGGAGTGTCCATCCTCATATTGCTGCTCATCGGCATGATGTCTGCCACATGGATGATAAGTGGAGTGGTGCCGACGATGATATACTATGGCGTACAGTTGATGTCACCGCTGTTTTTTCTGCCTTGTGCTTGCATAATATCCGCCGTCATCTCTGTTGTCACAGGCACTTCGTGGACAACCATAGCAACCATTGGCATTGCTCTCATGGGTATAGGCGATGCTCTCGGCATACCACAGCCATACACGGCAGGGGCGATAATCTCGGGCGCGTATTTCGGTGACAAGATGTCGCCTATGAGTGACACCACAGTCCTTTCCTCGTCTATGGCAGGCGCCGACCTTTTCAGTCATATCCGCTATATGCTATACACCACGGTTCCGAGCATCGTCCTATCGCTGCTGCTTTATCTCGTGATAGGATTGTTCTACAATGGTCAGGCTGTGGAGATAAGCCAGTATCTGGATGGACTTAATCATGGCTTCAACATATCGTTGTGGACGATGGTAGTACCCGTGTTCACAGGCTTTCTCATCTACCGGAAGATGCCGTCGCTCATAACCTTGCTCCTTTCCTCGCTCGCTGCGTGCGTGTGCGCTGCTCTGCTGCAGCCGGATGTGTTGGCGAGGATTGCCGGCGAGACTATGGTTAGCGCCCGTAGCATGTTTGAGGGAATAATGCTCACGTGTTACACCAAGACGAATGTTGACACAGGATATGCTGCAATCAACTCGCTCGTGGCTACGCGCGGAATGGCAGGAATGTTGAACACGATATGGCTCATCTTGTGCGCCATGTGCTTTGGCTCGTGTATGGTAGCGAGTGGAATGCTTCATAGCATCACCCATGTGTTGCTGCGCGGCATAAGGAGCACGGTGTCGCTTGTGTGCTCAACTGTGGCATCGGGCGTGCTGCTAAACCTTGTCATGGGCGACCAGTTTCTTTCTATAATAATGAACGTGTCGATATACCGCGACGAGTATGCCGAGCGTGGCTACCGTCCTGAGCTGCTAAGCCGTTCCACGGAGGACTCTGCCACCGTGACATCCGTGCTTGTGCCGTGGACTGCATGCGGCATGACGCAGAGCACTGTTCTTGGCATACCTACACTGGTGTATTTTCCATTCTGTTTCTTTAACATCATTAGTCCGATAATGAGTTGCCTGGTTGCGGTATTGGGTTTTGTGCCTAAGCCGGAGAGATTGATTAACGAACAAATCGACAGATGATGAACATTATAGTTAATGTACTCATGTTCTCGTCGGTAGAGAATACTGACTAAATTTTATAACCTTTATCCTAAAATACATAATACTCCACACATTTATTAATTGTACCTTTGCACTCATGGAAAAGAAGATAATGCCCGTATTGGGTATGGCATGTGCCGGATGCAGTGCCAATGTGGAGCGCAAGCTCCGTGCAATGGATGGGATAAAGAATGTGTCGGTGTCGCTGCCAGGACGCACGGCGATGGTGGAGTATGACGAGCGGGAGGTGTCGCCTGCCGACATGAAACGGGTGATAGACGGTGCTGGATATGAACTCATAATAGATGAGGACACGCGTGTTGACACACTCGAGAAGAACAGCTACCGATTGTTGCTGCGGCGAATGTCGCTGTCGTGGGTGTTCTCGCTGCTCACGATGTCGGTGTCAATGGGGTGGATTGCAGTCGGCGGGCGTGATGCCGCCAACCAGACAATGCTCATAATCTCACTATTGAACATGGTCTATTGTGGAAGGCAATTTTATGTCAACGCATGGCGGCAACTGATGCACGCCTCCGCCAACATGGACACGTTGGTGGCAATGT
>CALBYK010000321.1 GCA_937889855.1 uncultured Prevotella sp. | reverse complement strand
GTATGAGTCGGTGCTGAAGTTCGCGCCCTACGATTACGACCATGACATCTATTCGGAGGTAATGATGGAGCATCAAAAAGCCGGCACCTACGCCAACCACCGTATAGAGGAGTATATGCACCGCTACTATCGTGTGCCCAAGGACTTCAAGTCGTTCCTCTACGTGAGTCAGCTCATGCAGGGCGACGGAGTGAAGATGGGTATGGAGGCCTATCGCAGCGACCGTCCTTACTGCATGGGTAGCATCGTGTGGCAACTCAACGACTGTTGGCCAGTGGCATCGTGGAGCAGCCGCGACTACTACGGACGCTGGAAGGCACTGCACTATTTTACGCGTCAGGCATACGACGACATACTTGTTGCTCCGCATGTGAAAACCGTTGGGACTGCTGTTGCAACCACAGCGGCACAGGTTGCCAACCTGCCCACTGCCGATGGTGGCAAACTCAGCGTTGGTGATGCCAAGGCGAATGAAGGCAAGAAGGAGCTGGAGATACGCTTGGTGAACGACCGCCGCGCTTTGGCACGTGGCACATTGCGCATAGAAACCATTACCATTGACGGTAGATTGGTGCATACGGAGTTGCGCACCATGACCGCATCGGCAAATACTGCCACGCACGCCGTGACGCTTCCCGTGGAGAGCTTGCTCGGAGGCGAATGCCCAGAGAATGTGATATTCCACATAACATTCACCACGTCGGACGGCACGTCAGTCGACGGCACATTCCATAACCATGGCACGAGAACGTATTCCAACATCGCGTATGCGACAAACCAAAAGGATATGAACTACCGCCATGCCAATATCAGCCATACGATAAGCCGTAATGGTGACGGGTATGACATACAACTCAAAACCGACATCTTTGCGCGTGGAGTGTTTATGTCGCTGCGAGGTATCGACGATTTCTTCTCAGACAACTATTTCGACATGTTGCCTGGTATGCAGCGCACTGTGCATGTACGTACATGTAAAAATCAAGGTGAGGTGGAGCAGGAATTGCAGATAGTGTCGTTGGGTGATGTATTTTAGTCTAAAACTATCATTTTTTGGATGATTTATGTTATGCTGACTATGGCTTTTGTCGTAATTTTGCATTGCTAAAAACCAGTAAATATGATGAACTGTAAGAACCGTATTAGAATTGAAAGCAGATATTTGAGACTAATGATTGCCAAAGTCTCGATTGTCGCCATGCTGTGCACGTTAGGCCCTGTGCATGGAAGCGCCAAGATTGTGTTGCCGCATTTTGTCACCGACAGCATGGTGGTACAGCAGAACAGCCGTTGGAACATAACTGGCAAGTCTACCGGACACGAGGTGAACATCACGCCTTCGTGGAATGGCAAGACCGTGAAGGTGGCTACCGACGTCGACGGCACTTTCAGTGCATACATTAACGTGCCGCGTGCGGGAGGTCCCTACACAATAAAGTTCGACGACGGCACACCTCTAATGCTCCGCGATGTCTACATCGGCGAGGTGTGGTTGTGTTCGGGCCAGTCGAATATGGAGATGCCCGTGGGCGGATGGGGCAAGGTGATGAACTACAAGGCGGAGATAGCCAATGCCAACCATCCCGAGGTGCGTCTGTTGCAGGTGAAAAAGCAGATAGGCTATTCGCCTGCCACTGACACAGAGGTGAGTATGGGCGGATGGCGCGTGTGCTCGCCAGAGACGGTGGAGAACTTCTCGTCAATAGGCTATTTCTATGCCCGCGAGATGGCGAAGCGTCTTGGTGTACACGTTGGGGTTATCGACTGCACATGGGGCGGCACTCCTGCAGAAGCTTGGTCGAGCCGTGATGGTGTGGCGTCGGTAGCCGGGTTTGAAAGCGAGCTGTCGCTGCTTGGTTCTGCAGACGGTGACACCGAGGCAATGAAGAAGGTGTTCAACCGGATGAACTCGGAATGGACAGCCAAGGCGAAGGCTATGGCTTGCAACTTTGACTTGTCGCGCTATAACGAGAATCTGCCTGATATGCCAGTGCCGGGATACTGGGAGCGTTCAGTGCTGCCTGATTTCAATGGTATAGTTTATATGCAACGCCGTGTGAGAATACCAAAAGAATGGGTAGGTAAACCATTGCGTCTGCGCCTTGGAATAATAGATGACGAGGACGTGACATATTTCAATGGGGTGAAGATAGCCGAAGGTTCGGGGTATAACGTTCCGCGTGCTTACGATGTGCCTGCCGAGCTTGTAAAGGAGGGTGAGACTGTCATTACGGTGATGGTGACCGACTACGAGAACGAGGGCGGAATATGTGGCGATGAGTCTGACTTGTATCTGGCATATGGCGATGAGCGCTTGCCGCTTGCCGGCAACTGGAAGTATCGGGCTGTGGTTGACTTTTCGAAGATGCCGCGCCGTCCAGTGTCGCCGGAGAGTTCAAGTTTTCCGACTGTTCTTTACAACGCCATGCTCCATCCCTTGCACACAATGCCGGTGAAGGGAGTGCTGTGGTATCAAGGTTGCGCCAATGTCGGGCGTGACGTGCAGTATGCCCCGCTCTTCCAGCGGCTCATCACCGATTGGCGCAAGCTGTGGGGCAACGAGCGTCTACCTTTCTATTTTGTGCAGCTCGCCGCCTATCTGCAGCCGCAGAAGGTGCAGCCAGAGTCGAAATGGGCAGCTTTGCGTGAAGCCCAGGCGAGCGCGTTGTCGCTTCCCAAAACCAATATGGCTGTGGCTATAGACGTTGGCAATCCCAATGACATACATCCGAAGAACAAGCAGGAGGTGGCTCGACGTCTGTCGCTGATAGCATTGCACGATGCTTATGGACAGAAGGACATTGTTAGCAATGCTCCAGTGCTGAAGAGTTACCGGCTAAACGGTCAGACGGCAGTGCTGACATTCAGTGGCAAGATTAAGACCAACGGACAGCCGACGGGATTTGTCGTAAGGACAGCCGACGGGAAGTGGACGTGTCCGGATGCGGTGGCAGTGCATGGCGACCACAAAGTGAAAATCACAACCAATGGCACGATAAGCGAGATTAAGTACAACTGGTTGATTTTCACTTTGTGGTCGCCA
>CALBYK010000320.1 GCA_937889855.1 uncultured Prevotella sp. | reverse complement strand
AAGGCGCATGCCCCCTCGTCAAAGTCGGTGTTCAAACCGCCAGTCACGGCTTCGGGTTTGGACCATCGTCCCTTGTCGTCCTTCTCAGACACGAATATGTCGGCAGGTTTTGTGCCTGTGATGCCGCTCAGTTCGCCTCCCTGTGCGTCATTGCGGGTGGACGTGAAGTAGAGATGCTCGTACTGGTCGCCGGCGAGGGTGGGCGAGTAGTCGTCGCGCCGCGAGTTGAACACGTCCATGCGCTTTACCTGATAGCGCGAGCCCTGCTGCTTCCACTTAGGGGCGTCCATAGCTGAGGTGAGTCCGTTCTTGGCAAGAGTTCTCGCGGCGTTGGTGTCAAATTGCGTGGCAGCGTCTTTCTTGTCGGGCTTTGGATAGGAGCCGTTGTCGATGGAGTCGAGCACGGCACGGAACTGCTCCTCCGCCTGTTTGTAGGAGCCGTTCTTAAGCAGTTGGCGTCCATAGGCAAGCCGGTCGGCAGCCGTGGCTTTTCCGTAGCGTATGGCGTTGGCATAGGCAGCCATAGCTTTCTGCGTTGCGTTGATGCGCTCGTTGCAGAGGGCAATCTTTAGTGCGATCTCCCCGCGTTTTGCCTTGTCTTTAGTGGCTGTCTTTGAGTAGGCTTGCTTGAATTGTGTGGCGGCATCGTAGTATTCGCCTATCGCGAGATATTTCTCGCCTTTCTTGAGGTTTTTGTCGGCACCGCAGCCTGCCAGTGCCATTATAGCAATAGCCATAGATAGAGCCGTGTAATATATTGACTTAGACTTGTTCACGTTTTATATGTTTGGATATGGATTACTTTCATTGACAAATGTACATCAAATATTTTGTTTTTCAAAATTTATTGCAACTTAATAACCTTTATCCTTCCATATATCCTCAATTGAATGTTATAAAACATTAAACTCATTGAAAGAATTATGTTTTATCGCGTTTTTTATATATTTTTGAAAACAAAAAGGGCAATAATTAATGAGGACTATATTCAAGTCGTTTTCGGCGAGACTCAACTTTTATATATTGACACTCACTTGCCTTATATTCATCTGTATTGCCATCGTTTTCAATAGCTATAGCAAGCAGCGTGAAGAAGAGCAGGCCGTTCAGTATACCTCGCTTCTGCAGCAGAACCTGCTGCAGAAGGTAGACTTTGGGTTGGAGAGGGTAGAGCATACGGTACGCAACGAGGTGCCGAGAGTGATGTTGCATCTCAACCAACCGCATGAGATGATGAGAATCGTGAGCAACATGGTCGGCGGCGACTCCTTGATTATGGGAGGCTCCTTGGCATTCGCTTCCGGTTATTATCCCGAGAAAGGGCATTGGTTCATGGAGTATGCCCATGTGGACGATAAGGGCATTGTCGTGTGCAAGCACCTTGGCGGCAAAGAGTACGACTACTTCGAGAAGCCTTGGTATAAGGACGCGTTTAGTCATCGCCAAGGCATGTGGACCGATCCTTATTTCGACAAGGGTGGCGGAAACAAGTTGATGACCACCTTCTCTTTGCCGCTTTACGACCCCAAAGGGCAGCCTTTTGCAGTCTTCACCGCCGATGTCTCACTTGAGGATTTGTCGCTCAACGTGAATGCGATACGCCCTTTCCCAAATAGCTATTCTTTTATCCTAAACAAAAAAGGCACTTATATCTCTCATCCAGACAAGAATGTCATTCAGCGCAACAACATTTATTCGCGAGCCAAGAATCTGGACAGCCAAGACCTTTTGTACATGTGCAATAGAATGTTGAACGGCGAGAGCGGGTGGAAACGCCTAATGGTTGACGGTGTTGACGTGTTGGCATGTTATTCGCCGCTCAACCGCACCGATTGGGCCATTTGCAGCGTATGTCCTTATAGGGAGGTGATGAGCGAGCTCGGCTCCGCCACATGGCAGATATTTGCTATTCTCCTTGGCGGCCTGTTGCTGCTGTCGGTCTGCGTACGTGTATTGGTGAATGTCATGTCGTCTCCAATGCGCCAGCTCACCACTGCCGCTTATCAGATATCAAAAGGCAATTTCGACAGCCGGCTTCCCGTGATACGTACCAAGGACGACTTGCGCCAGTTGCACGACGCTTTCGAGCATATGCAGGAGTCTTTGGGAAGGTATGTCAAGCAGTTGAAGGTCACCACCCAGCAGAAGGAGCGGATTGACAGCGAGTTGAGCATTGCCCATGACATACAGATGAGCATGGTGTCGAAGAACTTCTCGCCGTTTCCGGAGTGCGAGAAACTGGAACTATCAGCCATGCTGCGGCCAGCCAAGGAAGTAGGAGGCGATTTCTACGACTTCTTCATCCGTGACGGCAAGTTGTTTTTCTGCATTGGCGATGTCTCGGGCAAGGGTGTGCCCGCGTCATTGGTAATGGCAATAACCAAGACCCTGTTTCGCGTGTTTGCCAAGGACACCGACTCGGCGGCAGACATAATGGGCAAGTTGAACGGTGTCTTGTCCGACCATAACGAGGCAAATATGTTTGTGACGATGTGGATAGGCGTGCTCGATTTCGAAGCGAACAACCTCTCTTGTTGCAATGCCGGACACACCCCGCCT